>DAIENA010000010.1 GCA_027341315.1 archaeon
GGGGGTTTGGTTCTGGAGTAAGCCTTTTTATTGGAGCAGGAGTTTCGTGGAGATTAATTACAAGTGCGTTTCAGTTTGTTGACCAACAGGGGGCAAATTGTTTAACTAACTTTACAAACGTCGCCTGTTCCGGAAAAGTTCTTGTTTTAATTCAATCTATAATGAACAGAGATATGGTTACCTTTTTGTCGGCTTTTGCGGCAATTGTAATCACTGCTTTAATTTTTCTTGCTGTTGTCTGGGCGCAGTCACTTAAGGTTGACATTCCGTTGTCGTATGGAAAAATAAGAGGATACGGCGTAAACTGGCCTCTTTCTTTCTTTTATGCAAATGTTATTCCAGTTATTCTTGCTGCTGCATTGATTGCCAACCTTCAGTTGTTCGGAGGTCTCTTAGAAAACTGGCTCGGATATCCGACATTCTTGGGGCACTTTGTCGACGGGCAGGCCGTTTCCGGACTTTCGTTCTGGCTCGGAAGTACAAACATTTTAGATCTTGCAATAAGAGGCGGAATTATTCCGCAGTATTTAATTCAGGGATTAGTCCACATCGTTGCCTTCATAATTCTTTGTACGGTCTTTAGTATTTTTTGGGTCAAATCTTCGTCGATGGATGCAAAGTCGCAGGCAAAAAACATCGCAGCGTCGGGGTTGCAGGTCGCCGGATTCAGGCAGGACATAAGAATTTTAGAATCAATTTTAGAAAGATACGTTATGCCTCTTACGGTTATGGGCGGAATTGCAATCGGATTACTCGCCGCGTTTACGGACCTTCTTGGAGCGATGGTTTCCGGGACGGCAATACTTTTAGTAATCATGATTATGTTCCAGTTCTATCAATCAATTGCACAACAGCACATGACCGACATGAATCCTGCAATAAGAAAATTCATGGGCGGAAATTAAATATAAAAGGTTTTAAAACTTAATTTAGATATGACAAAGAAAAAAGAAGAAAATGAAAACGGGTACGAGTCGGGCGGAGTTGCTCTCGTCGGACTTACAATCATCGGCGTCGGAATCGGATTTCTCGTCGGAAACATAATTCCGTACACACTTTTTGGCGTCGGCGCCGGGTTCGTCGCGCTCGGAGTTTTCAGGGCAGTTCTTGGAAAAAAATAAATTGGTAAATTTGATTTAAAAAAATCAAACAATTTAAAAACTGATTTTATCTTGTTAAAAAATGGCAGGTGACAAGAAAGGAAGTTTTAAAGTCATAATGCTGATTATGATTGTTTCAATTTTAATTGCAGCATTTTGGAACGAACTCGGCTGGCTTAAAGATTCTATTCACGCAGTTCTCGACCCGACGGCGGGGTTTCTTTTAAACTGGAATTTAACTCTCGGGATGCTCGCGGTGGTGTTAATTATAACTTTTATAACGACGATAATTCAAAAATATGCGACCGACCAGAAAGCACTGAAGGAATTGAAAAAAGAGCAGAAACTAATTCAGGAAGAAATGAAGAAATTTAAAGATCATCCTGAAAAAGTGATGGAACTTCAGAAAAAACAGCTCGAATTTATTCCCAAAACAATGAAACTCTCGATGAGAGCTTTTGCTTACACAGGTGTTCCGTTTATTTTATTTTTCCGGTGGTTTAGCGATTACTTCATTGCCGTCGGAAATCCGTCTTTCCTTGGATTTATGAATTGGTTTTGGTTTTATCTTTTGTCCTCGTTAATTTTTTCAAGTGTTCTTAGAAAATGGATGGATGTTGTTTAAGAGAAACACTTAAAAAACACCTTTTTTTAGAAAGAAGATGGATGAACAGGAATTGGCGGAGAAATTCAAAGTTTACGAGAGAGAAATAATGCAAATTCAAGAGCAAATGAACGCAATTGAAAAAGCAATTGTTGACCTTCAAAAATTGGGAATTGGTCTTGATGAACTCGTCGGAAAAACCGGCGAAGAAGTTCTAGCGCCCGTCGGAAAAGGAATTTATCTTAAATCCAAAATTCTTTCAGATGAACTTACAGTCGACATTGGAAGCGGAAACTTTGTGAAAAAAACAATTCCTGAAACAAAAAAAATGATTGAAGAGCAGGTTAAAAAATTAGGGGCGATGAATTTTGAACTTGAAGAAGAACTAAAAAAAATTGACAAAGAAATTACGACGACGATGACTGAACAGCAAAAAGAGCACTCGCACGAAGAACACAAACACAAAAATTGCGAGTGCGAAGACGGCGAAGAATGCAACTGCGACGAAGATTGTGAATGCGAGCATTAAAAATTTGAATGACCTTTGAATAGATATGTTGAGAATATTTTAATCGTGTTAAATAATAAACCTCATCTTTTATAATGTGTGTTCTCACTTTTGATTGTTTCTTTATAACTTGGTTTATAATCTTCTTTATAGGGCTCTCCTGTAACCGCATTTATTTCCCTAACAACAGTCATCCCGCCAATATGTTCCACAATAAGTTTTGGAATATAGTCCCCCGTTCTAATATCCCAAATAACCCTATTTGCATTTTTTATTACTTTTTGAAATTCTGTTTCTTCTTTTTTTTCAATTTTCTCTTCCTTTCCAAAAATCTTTTTTATAAGACTTATCATCTTGAAGAGAGTTTACCAACCTTTAAAAATTATATTTCTCTTGTCTAGATATGCTTGAGTCTTTGATAAATCCTAAAAGAGCTGAAAAGGGGCCGTGGAAAATGTTTTTTATAGGAATAATTTATGCCTCACTTTCTCTTCTTCTAACTAAATTATTTTTTTCCGGAGACCAGGTACTGGTAAAATATTCGGGGCTTATCGTCGTCGCATTTTGTGTCATGTTTTCACTTCCGTTTATGTATTACATAATAAAACAGGAAGAAAGAGAGGACGAATATATCGGTGGGGGAATACGGCGGATATGGAGTGTTCATAAGGACGCGGTTTTTGCATTGATATGGCTTTTTTTAGGATTCGTCGTCGCGTTTTCATTTTGGTTTTTGGTTTTACATGATTCAAATCTACTCAACGCCCAAATCGAAACTTACTGTTCTATAAACAGCCCGGGGCAGGTTTCGCAATGTGTGAACCAATATTCGACGGGAAATTTTATAGGCCCGACCGGACACGCGACGGACTCGACGTCAAGATTTGCAAGCATTCTCACTAATAATTTGTATGTTATGATTTTCACGCTTTTGTTTTCGTTAATTTTTGGAGCCGGAGCGATTTTTATACTTGCATGGAACGCAACAGTTATTGCAAGCGCCGTCGGAGTTTTTACAAATTTTCAACTTTCAGATATTCCTCTTGGACTTTTGAGATACATGATTCACGGACTTCCCGAAGTGACGACGTATTTCTTGGCCGCGCTTGCCGGGGGAATTCTTGGAACCGGATTAATTCGAAACGGAATAAACAACCGACGATTTCTTCACGTTATTGAAAACGTTATAATTCTCATATGCGCGGCGATTGCAATATTAATTATCGCCGCATTGATGGAAGTGTATTTAACGCCGTTGTTCTTCGGATAAATTTTCGTTTTAGATTATAACTATTAGCCCAACTTGCATAAGCGCTCCAGCCTTGAAAAATCTCCTTGAACTTTTCCGCGGGAATTTTGCCGTCGTTGAATAATTTTATCTTTCTTTTTACGTTTATTATATTTCTTTTTCTTAGTAATTTAAAATGATAAAAATTTCTAAAACCAACAAAATCGACGCCTTTTGATAAAGAAATAATTTTTGATTTATCCAGATGGAGTTCGAGTTTTAATTCTCCTTTAAGAAAGATTTCGATTTCTTTTTTCCATTTTTCAAGTTGTTCTTTTGAGGAATGCAAAATAACAAAATCATCGACGTAGCGAATATAATATCTTGCTTTAAGTTTGTGTTTCACAAATTTGTCAAGTTCGTTTAAATAAACATTTGCAAAGAATTGCGACGTTAAATTGCCTAACGGCATCCCTTTATTGTTATCAGGCTTCCGCGTCTCTCTCTCTCTCTCTCTCTCTCTCGGTCTCTTGTTTATTCTCCAAAATTATTTTTATTAACTGCAAAGTCTTTTCACACGCGATTTTCTTTTTTATAATTTTAAGTAAAATATTTCTATCAACTTCTTTAAAATAATGTTTAATATCTGCTTTAAGACAATGGGCTTCCTTAGATAAGTTATAGGTAACTTTTCTCTTAAAAAAATTAAACCTGTTTAGAGCAAATAAACTTCCTTTGTTTTTTCTGTTTGCACAATTATCATAAATAAAATTCTTGTCAAAAATTGGCTCAATAACATTACATAAAGCGTGATGAATTATCCTGTCTTGAAAATCCGACTTTGAGATCACTCTTGTTTTGGGGTCTCTTAAAACAAAAGTTTCCAGGGGTCTTGGAAAATAAATTTGTTCTTTTAATTCGAAATATAGTCTCCTCAAATTTTTTGGGAGTTCTTTTTCAAATTCAATCACATAATTCTTTTTTGTTTTTCCTTTTCTTGCCTTTCGCCAGGCAAGAATTAGATTCTTTAAAGAGATAATTTCTTCGTAAGTTTTGTTTTCCATTTGAATAATAATCCTGGAAAAGCCTATTCCGAGATTGTCGTTCCTATTCGACGGATTCCTGTTGCAGTTGAGGTTAGCCCTGTCATCGTTGGCATTGAACCTCGCGACAAACTCATAGCCAATTTGCCAATTATCTAACTTAGGTTAGCCACCGCTTTTTCATTTCTGTCAAAGCTGAATTTCATGACTTAAAATCAATTTGAAATAATGTGCTAGCAAATTGACGTGTAGTCCTTTTTCATTTTTCTTGCTGAAGGAAAAATAAAACTCCAGGACAAAAGATAAAAAATAGTTTAATTTAAAAAAATTTCTGCTCACAACCCCGCTCGTTTTGGGGGGTAAATATTTGCCTTCGCAAAGTTGTTCGACGCGAAAGCGTTTATTCAACTTCACTGCCAGTCAGCATATTCTTATTCTCGCAGCTTCGCTGCTCGTACCCCGAGAAAGTCGTCCCTACCCGACGGATACCTGACGCAGTCGAGGTCAGCCCTGTCATCGTCGGCACTGAACCTCGCGACTGAGTTATTATCGCTTCGAGGATACCAATAAAATAAATCTCCTAACTTAATATTTTCAGATGGAAGACCTTGAGGGGTTGAATCTTCAAGCCAGTTCTCCAAAGAAATTCCGGGAGTTTTATCTTTCATTAAAGTATCCTTGTCGAGAACTGCCGACTTTTGGACAATTTTTCCGTCCTCAAAAGTATTGTAATTTACAATCAAATTTTTTCCTTGAGTCTTGAAATCAGCGTCAAGCCATTCCGCTCTCCAAGGACTTTTTACTTTTGTAATTTCATCATAAATTTCTTTGTTGTTTTCTCTTACAAATTTTAAATATTCTTTAAATTCGGGGAGGGTTAACATCTTTTCATTTTTTGAATGAAGCTCATTTTGGGAGTCAAACCAATTTTTCCTTAAAAGTTTTCTTTCTTTAGCAACGTAAAATCCTAATTCAGGGACGTAATCAAAATCTTTCTCATTAATAGAATTATTTTTTATAATAATGTAAGGAATTCCAAATGATTCCAACCCTTTCAAATACTTATCATCTATTTTAATTGTTTCTTCCATATTTATTTTATAGATATAAAGTTTATAAATCTTTCGATTGTCGTTTTTTTTAAATAGTAACACCTTTATTAATTCTAGACTTCCCCCTTTTATCTTCCAAAGGTTCATTAAGTTTAAAAATTAGAGAGATATTAATTTTTTATGGATAACTTCACGTTCTTAGGAATACTTTTTGTTCCAATTGTTCTTTTGTCATTTCTTATCACGCTTGTTGTTACACCTCTCTGGATAAAAAGAGCTAAAAAAGAAAAACTCACCGGAAGAGATGTTCACAAATTAAAAAGTGAAAAAATCGCGGAAGCCGGCGGAATTGCGGTCCTTATTGGTTTTATAATCGGGGTTTTTCTTTACGTCGGAATTAAAACATTTTTGTTTGGAACTGAGACTAATTTAATTCACATCCTCGGTCTTTTGTGCGTATTATTTTTTGCAGCGGTCGTCGGTATTTTCGATGATCTCTTGGGATGGAAAAGAGGACTTTCAAATAATCTTAGAATTGGGTTATTGATTTTTGCAGCAATTCCTTTGATGGCACTTAATTCCGGAACGTCGACAATCCTCGGAATTAATTTTGGATTAATTTATCCTTTAATCTTAATTCCGATTGCAATAGTCGGAACAACGTCGACGTTTAATTTTTTAGCAGGATACAACGGTCTTGAAGCAGGACAGGGAATTTTAATTCTAGGAGCGCTTTCGATTGTTACTTTTATCACCGGAAGTTTATGGCTCTCTGTAATTTCCGCGTGTATGGTCGCGTCGCTATTTGCATTTTATCTTTTTAATAAATATCCGGCGAGAGTTTTTCCGGGGGACACTTTGACTTACCCCGTCGGTGCATTAATCGGTGCAATTGCAATACTTGGAAATATTGAAAAAATTGCGGTCTTTTTTTTCATCCCGTACATACTTGAATTTTTCCTTAAAGCACGAGGAAAACTAAAAAAGGAGAGCTTTGCAAAATTAAACAGCGACGGGTCAATTGATGTGAAAGAAGGAATTTACGGCCTCGAACACATCGCTATAAAAATTCTTAAAAAGATAAAGCCGTCGCACAAGGCATACGAATGGGAAGTTCCGATTCTTATTAATTTATTCCAGATAATCGTAATTGTTGCCGGATTCGTTTTGTTTTTTTAAAAAAAGAGTTTTTTAAATTGGGTTAACTTTAAAACTTCATGATGGGAAATTTTCTGAAAAATGAGGAAAACGACTTGAGAAGTATTTTTGATAGATTTAGAAAAAGAAATTTCACCGGCGACACGGGCCAGGCAATAAAAAATTCGAGTTATCAATTAACCACCAACGTTGTTATGAAACTGGGTTCTTTAGTTTTTACAATAGTTATTGCAAGAATGCTTTTACCTGAATTATTTGGACTTTATAGTCTTGCTCTTGCAACGGTAGTGTTATTTTCATCTTTTGCAGATATGGGAATCGGCTCTGCATTGATTACTTTTGTTTCAAAATCTTTAGGTCAGGGAAACGAAAAAAAGGCAAAAGCATATTTTAAAAAATTATTAAGGTGGCAGACAATTTTGGTGACAATTATCCCGCTCATTCTAATTGGATCAAGTTATTTTATTGCGAACAGTTATTACAACAAGCCAATTTTTTATGCGCTTTTAGTTGGTGCATTTTATATTCCCCTGATTGGATTTGAAAGTTTTTTTGAAAATTTGTTTAGAGCAAATAATAAATTTAAAATTCCATTAATAAAAGAAATCATTTTTCAAATTTCAAGATTAACTATCATCCCATTAACAATTTTTATATTATTAAAAATAAACCTTGGTCAGGATTTAATTACCGCAGGAATTATACTCTCAGTTAATATTGTCTATTTTATAGGGGTATTATACTTATTTTTTACTTCCAAAAAAAATATAATTTTTATAAAATTAAAAACAAGCGAATTGAATAAAAAAGAAACAAATGAATTAAAAAAATTTATAGTTCCATTAACAGCGACGGCACTTTCCGGAATATTCTTTGGATATATTGACACAATCATGCTCGGACATTTTGTAACAAGCGCTTACATCGGATTTTATGGTGTTGCTTTAGGTCTTGTTGGCTCTGTCTCGGCGGTTGTTGGATTTAGTGCAATTTCATTTTTCCCGCTATTTTCAAAACTTGAAAAAATATCACTTGAAAAAATATTCAAGAAAGGTAGAAATCTTACAATTTTGATTTCTCTTTTAGCGGGAATTGCAACTTACTTTTTATCGTATATTATTGTTGAAATTGCATATGGAAAAGATTATCTAAACTCTGTTCCAATTCTCAAATATTTTGTTATTTTAATTATCCTTTTACCACTAACAGGAATTTATGAAATGTATTTTATTTCACAGAAGAGAACTAAACCTCTTGCTGTTCTGCTTGTTATTTCAACAATATTAAATATTATTTTGAACTTCACATTTATTTCATACGGAATTAAATTCGGACAACTCGAAGCGGTTCTTGGAGCCTGCTTTGCGACGATAATTTCCAGAGGATTTTATTGGGTTGGATTGAGCGTTTTACGAAAAAGATAATTCATTTAATTCTTAAATTTATTATTATCAGAAGTTGCTCCAGGAATTTCTAACCAGTCAAGATTATCTCTCCATCCTAAATTAGACCTCCACACTTCTTCAAGAAGATTTGGCCTATAATTCTTGTCTCTTGCAAGGTAGATTAGGGCGTTTAAATCTTTAGGGAAGCATTTCCCCCCAAAACCTAAGTCCCCATCTGGACCAGGAACGGAAATGTTTTTTGCGATTCTCTCATCCATCAAAATAATCTCCTTAACCTTGTTATAATTAACATTTAGTTTTGAACAGATTTGATAAATCTCATTGGCAATCGCAACTTGACTTGCCAAAAAAACATTTGAAGCATATTTTATCATCTCGGCCGTTCTCCTATCTGTTTTTATATACTTTGCATCAGGAAAAACTGAAGTGTAAATTTCTTTGACCTTTTTATAATCCTCTTCCCTATTCGCCCCGATGATAATTCTATTGGTATTTTCCATATCTTCTAGAGCATGTCTCTCTCTTAAAAATTCCGGATTAAAAACAAAATTAAAAGGATATCTTTCTTCCAATTCATCAGTTGTCCCAGAAACTGCAGTCGATCTTACCACGACAAGAGGTCTTGATTTATCGTCGCTGTTTTCAATCAAAGTTTCAAGAGAATTGTGTATTGCCGAATAGTCTATCTCTCCACTTGGTTTCATCGGCGTTGGGACAGAAAGAAAAACTGCTTCAGCACTTTTTAAGATAGCAGGATTCTTGTAAGGTTCTTTATATTTATCATAAGGCAGAATCTCATGGGTTTTCCCTAAAACCTTTGCCGTTGTTCCCCCAACAAAACCCATTCCAATAAATCCAATCTTCATTTTTATAAAAACTTTATGACCTTTAAAAAAATATGTGCCTTGAATTAGATATTATCTAATTAAGTTTTCCAAAATTTAAAAATATTAAAACTAACTAAAAAAGTTTTTATATAAAGAAATGGCATTGCTATAAGTGAAAGAAAGGGTTTTTTATTTCTTTTAACAAGGGCGGCATAAGAGGTAAGAAAAGTTCCGGCTAGTAAAATTAAGAAAAATTCAAAATTCCAGACAAACGCTAGGGGAGTTAAAAGAAAAATAGTTTTTAAAAACCAAACTAATTTTGCTTTTATTTTTTTATTTTTTTCGGGAAGAGTATTAATGCCCTTACCAATCCACTTGCATTGCCTCAAAAATTCTGAAAATGTTGAAGGGAGTTCAAAACACATTTTTGCTCCCTCAAGATAAATTGATTTAAATCCCATATCGTAAAATCTTTTTGTAAAATCTTCATCTTCAAAATAAAAAATCTTTTCACTATAACCCCCTATTTTTTTAAAAGCATCTCTTTTTAGATTAAAAATAAAAGGTTTTACCACAGAATCTTTACTAAAAATATCTAGATGCTTCATTTCCTGAGTTTCTTTTATCAAACTGGTTAAGATTAAACTTAATCTTCTGTTTCCTAATGGTAGGGCATTATTAATAAACCCTTCAGCAAGATTGGGTCTCTGAACTATTGACTTTAAAAATGTACTTTCTAGATAAGCGTCAGCATCGAGAAAAACTAAAATTTCTCCTTTCGCAATCTCGGCCCCCTTATTTCGCGCAAACGCTGCGGAATGCCCCTTATCTCGATTTGAAATTTTTATTCTTTTATCTTTTTTCATCATTTTCTCGACGATTTCACGCGTTTTGTCCGTAGAACCGTCGTTTGAAACGATTATTTCAAAATCTTTGAAAGTTTGATGTTGAACACTCTTTATTGCTCTTTCAATTACTTCTTCCTCATTATGTGCTGGAATGATTATTGAGAATTTAGGTTTCATTTTTTAACTACAAATAAATCAAAATGTAACTCTCTTGCTGGAAAGATGTAAGCAAAAAACATTTCATATATTAATCTTGTGCTGTTTGAATTTGCAAATAGAGATATTCCTAAAAGTTTATGAATCTTTCCAAAAATAATTTTAGGGACCACATAAAATAAGTGGTTCTCCCCATCCACTTCTTGAGCTTGCATTATTGAATACTTATGAGTCTTATTTACAGCAAAATAATCCAGAGACAAACTTGTAAATGGCCTTGTATGTTGTAAGTCCCCCCAAGCACCCTGACTAGAAAAATGGGGGACAGATAGAAAAATTTTGGCTCCATTTTTACATACTCTATGAACTTCTCTTAAGAAATGGACCCTTGCGTTGTAATCAGGTAAATGTTCGAATACCATCTCCGCCTTAACTTCCTCAAAGGTGTTATCTTTAAATGGAAATCTTTTTTTTCCAAGGTCAAAATAAAAATCTGCTTTTACCTTTTTGCTAATATCACAATTTATCCATCCCGACTCATAATTGTTCCCACACCCTAAATTTAGTTTTTTCATTTTGTATTAATTCTTTTTTACAAGAGCACAACAGTACCTGCACTTCTCTGGAGCCCCTAAAATTTTAAAAGATTTTCTTATTCTTAAGTATTCTGGAGAATTTAAAATATTCAAAGCTGGGTTGCTTGAGAGTTTAAACTTTTCCCCTTCTAATTTGGTAAAAGGGCATGTGCTTAAAACCCCATCATCATAAACATAAGAATCATATCCATTAAACAGACTACAAGTATAGTCTTTAAGAGAGGTATTTTTAAACATCAACTTTGGATTTAACAGCTGATCTGCAAATCCGGCTTTAGCCTCATATTTTTTACATATTTTATTTATGTTTTCAACTTTTGTCTTAAATAATTTAATTTCCTCTTCCCCCAATTCTCCGAGAGGATTTTTTATTGTTGTGACAAAAAATTCTGAATTTCCTCCACTAACTTGATTAACTTCTTTTATAGCATATTCTTTTTCTTCAGAAGTAATCTTATTTGGAACCAAAAAAGATAAGCTTTTTACCCCTAGTTTACATAAAAATTCTGTGAGAGATTCTAATTCTGAAAAATTGGCTTTCTGAACGACACAAGCGCTGTTAATTGGAATTCCCATTTCAATCAAAGTTTTTATATTCTTAACGGTATTTTCAAATGCTTTTGAACTTCTTCTTATAGAATTATGTGTTTTGGATAATCCATCCAGAGAAGTGTTTATTCTTTCAAGACCTTTCAGTTCTTTTAGTCTCTCCACGTGGGGGATATAAAACAAATTAGAAGAGAGGTCATACTTAAACCCCATATGCTCCATTAGGCCAATAAATTTCCACATATCTTTAATCACAAAAATTTCCCCTCCAATTAATGCAATTTTCTTTACTCCGGACTTCTTTAAATTGATTAATATTTTTTTGAATAACTCAAAACTCATATCTTTTTTATGTTTAATCTCTCCCTGATGGCACATGACACAATTGAGGTTACATCTTAAATTGGTATTTATAGAAACTTCGTCAAAATGTTTAATTTTTATCCCATCAAAAAATTTAGAATCCATCCTCTTCCTAATTTTACGAAAAATATTCTCTATTGACCTACCTTTAATTTTCATCTTATTTTTTTAAAATGGCTCTTTCCCTTATAAGCATTTCGTCAGATAAAAGTTTAAAAAACAACGGGACATTTAAAGGAAATAATGGAAGGAGTTTTTTTTGTATGCGGAACTGAAAGATCTGGGGTGGGGATAAGAGGAACAAAATTTAATGACCATTTCAAAAAAAGAATCAATTCCCACATCTTTTATCGTGAGGGGGGGATGTTTAATTTTTTTACGCAGTTTAAAAAAATAAACTCAATAAATCCTCAATTTTTTTATATTTTAGATGTGGGTCAAAGAGGTCTTTTAACATATCTTTTATTAAGATTGTTTGGGAAAAAACCAGAATTAATAATAGACACTGGAGATATCCCTTATGAAATATTAAAGCTTCACAAACCGTTTAGTATACTAAATATTTATATGATGTATTTTGTTGAAAAAATATTGTTCAAATTAAGTTCCAAGATTATTGTCAGAGGATCGTATCACCAGAAAATTTTAAAAAAATATAAAAAAGTATACTTAATTCCAGATGGAGTTTTTACAAAAGATTTTGCTCATCCAAATAAAAAAGAAATTTTCACCTTAAGAAAAAAATTTAATCCTAAAAGTTATGTCACGGTAGGACTCCTTGGCTCAATAAATTTTTTAAAAAGACTAAAAACCTGTTCTGGAGAAGAAACTTTAGAAATATTGGAAATATTGAAAGATTATCCGTTAAAAGGAATAATTATAGGAGATGGTGATGGTTTTAATTATCTCAAAAGTTTGATTGAGAAAAAAAATCTTCAAGGAAAAGTTGAACTTTTGGGGAGAGTAGAATATTCAAAAGTCCCAGAATATCTTAATTTAATTGATATATGTCTTATTCCCCTATCCGACCACATATCTATGAGAGTTAGAACAACAGGGAAATTTCCCTTATATCTTGCATCTAACAGATACATTATTTCAACTCAGGTAGGGGACGCAAAAAAATATATAAAAGAGAATGGGAAAATTATTTATTATTCCGGACTTAAAGACAATACCTGGACTAAAAGAGTTTCACAAGAAATTGAAAAAATTTTAAAAAAACCTTCACTTCTAAAAAAATCTTCAGTCGGATTTAAAATTGCAAAAGAAAATTTGGATTACAATTTGTTGTTTGAAAAACTGGAAAAAATTTTATTGAAAGAGAAAAATTAAGCAAGTAAATCCAAAACCTCTTTAACTTGGATATCTCCTATATCCTGTTTTTTTATCACTTTATCCCCCTTTCTTGTTGGTCCCCACACTTTCTCATCAGTTGGTCCAAATAGTGCAAGAATAGGAGTTTTTGTTAGTTCAGCTAGATGCATTGGCCCACTATCCCCCCCTATAAAAAGACTGGCTTTTGAAATTAAATAATATGTTTCAATTAAGTTTAACTCTCCACACAGGTTAATACTTTTGTTTTTTAAGTTAAATTTATTTATTATATTATCAATTTTTAATTTGCTCTGAGGGAGGTCTATAAAAATTATTTTTTTATTTATCTTAGTCAATAATTCTCCCCATTTTTCGAGAGGCCAATTTTTTTCCTGAAGAGGGGTCATTGGATGGACTACTATAAATCTTTTGGAATTAAATTTTTTTAGAATTAAATTTATTTTTTTCTTTTCATTTGAGAGAACATTTAAGTTAACTTGGTTCATTGAGAATCTACTTGGAACCCCCTTCGAATTAAGAATCTTCTCAATTCGTTTATATTCCGGTATTCTTCCGAAATTATAATTTGTTCCTAAAATTTTATTACTGGAGTTCACATTAATATTCAAGAATGAACTTATTTTACGATTTGAGAAAGAGATGAATAGAGGATATTTTTCCTTATTAACTTTTTTAAAAAAATTAGAATATATTTTTCTCCCAAAAAAAACTTCCTTAAAAAGTCCGGGATATCCTAAATTTCTTTTTATTAGGGGGTTATCAAAAACAATAACTTGATTAATGTAAGGGGTCCTTTCTGCTAATAATTTGTTCCATGATCCGACGACAACATCAATTTTTGCATTTGGGAATTTTATTCTTAGGGCTTTTAGGGCGGGAAGGCTCAAGATGTAATCCCCAATATGTTCGGTTCTTAAAACCAAGATTTTATAATTTTTTCTTTTTGAAATCGTGAATAGCTTTCCCATATAATTTTTCGTACTCCTTTATTATTATTTTTGAGTCAAATTTTTTTATAAATTCTTTTGAATTTTTATAGAGAATTTTATTTAATTTTTTATCTTTTAAAAGAAGGTTTATTTTTTCCCTCAAATCATTAACATTTGGGAACTTTGCAATAATCCCATTTTTTTTGTTCTGAATAAGATATGGAAGGGCTCCTTTGTTGCTAACTATTGTTGGAAGACCATACGCAAGAGCTTCCAAAACAACGATTCCAAACCCTTCCCATTCAGAGAATAATACAAAAAAATCAGATGAAGAATAAGCTTTCCTTTTTTCTCCATCACTTATTTCCCCCAAAAATTTAACTCGTTTTTCAATTTTTTGGGATTTAACAATTTGTTTTAATGTTTTAAGGTACCCTACGTCTCTTCCGGCAATCAAAAAATTAACTTTCAAATTTTTTATTGCTTCAAGGACAAATTGCATTCCTTTACTTTCATGAATTCTTCCAACACAAAATAAAACGGGATAACTGTTTGAAAAATATTTTTTCTTTTTTGTTGCCTTAAACTCTCTCAAATTTACCCAGTTTGGAAGAATGACTACTTTTTCTTTTTTTATGCCTAATCTCACATATTCTTTTTCTTCCAATGGTGTTAATGCAATAAAAATTGAAACTCCATTTTTTATTTTACTAAAAATAAAATTGTATATTTTTTTTATTTTTCCCGATGCGGATGTATGAAAAAAACCATGGGCAGTGTAAATTATTGGTTTCTTATATTTCAAGAATCTTAGAGCATAAGTGGAAGTAAATCTTCCGTGTCCATGAATATGAATTAAATCAAAATTTTTATAAATTTTTTTTAAAACATTTTTAAATTCAAGAGAATATCCAAAGCCTTTAGCAAAATAATCGTTTTTACAAGTAATAATTTTTAGGTTTCCGTTTTTTTCCACCCCAGACTTTTTGTCTTGCTCATAGAGAGTTGTTTGTAAAATTGTGACTTCATGTTTCTTGGATAAATCCTTAGATAATTCCAAAACTACTTTCTCGGTCCCTCCATTAAAACTCACGGGGGCGCTTGAAATTTCTAATATTTTCATTTTAAAGCGTCCTCATAAATTTTTCTTAATTTTTTGTTTCTTTCTTTAATTGAAAATTTTCCCTTAGCAATCAATTTTATACAATTATTTGACATTTTTTTACGAAGAGAAGCGTTTTTAATCAATATCTCACATCGTTTGTAAATTTCTTCTAATAACCATTCTTCTCCTTTTGAGAGATTTCTAATAAATCCCTTTGGATTTTCATACCTTATAACAAACCCTTCTTTAGGACTTATAATTTCTGAAACAGACTCTGTATTTGGGGTTTCTAGTGCAATCACAGGCAATCCAAAACTCATCGCTTCGAGAATTCCAAATCCAAATGTATCCATTTGACTAGGATACAGAAAAATATCGGAACTTTCCATTAACTTGAAAACCTCTTTTTGAGGAATTAACCCTTTTATATTAACTTCAGAATACTGTTTTTTTACTTCTGGAGGAACATCTGAAACTAAAATACAATCAATATTATATTTTTTCTTTAACCGCTTCATGACTTCTAAAGCAATAATTCCCCCCTTAAGATGGAAAGCTCTTGCAACGTAAAGGAGAGTCAACTTGTTTTTCTTTTTTTTATTAAACTCTCTTGATGGGACTGCAGGATAAACTATTTCTAATTTTTTAATGATTGCAGGAAATAGATTTAATAGTTTGTCACTTGTAACCTTAGTCCAAGGAATTATTTTTTTACATTCCTTACTTAATAAAATCTTTTCGACTTTTCTTTTCCAATTTTTCCTTTTAAAACCTGAAATAAGAAGAGAACCAATCATTTCTAAATCCATCACCCAAGGAGTTCCCCTCGTATTAACCATACAATGAGCTGCATGCACCAAATCAATGTCTTTCTCTGAAACCTTTCTTAAATTTAATAATATCAGACCTATCTTCTCTGGGGTATCTTTTATAAAATTTTTTAATTTTTGAGAAAACTTAAATAAAAAGGAACTAGTTATAAGTTTATTTTTATTTTTTATATTAACAAAAGATACATTTTTTGGAGGATTTTGAAGAAGGGAATTATAATAAGGACTATCCGGAAATTTCCAAGGATATTGAAGATAAACTTTTATCGGTTTCATTTTAATACAATCAATTCGTACTCCATTTCTGAAGAGGGAAGGATAAATGCAAAAAATCTACAATAAAACGCATGATTTAAATTGATTAAAGGATTAAACAACCAATTTAATTTTGAGGAGGTTCCAATTCCATAATTAATCTTTATTTTTTTTGAGAAGAACATGTCTTTATTTGCCCCGACCTCATGGGAGTAATTTCCTTTTTTAAAATATGTAAAAGTAAAGGGGGTAAAGAATCTTACATGTGTCGGGTCATTGTACTGCCCCCAGGCGGAATAAAATGGAGTTTTAATTTTTATTATTGCCCCCTTTTTACAAACCCTATATAATTCATGCATTAAGGGAATAAAATTAGTCACATGTTCAAAAACATGATTTGCAATTATTTCCTCTACAGAATCATCTTTAAAAGGAAGTTTTTTTTCTAGATTGACAATTTTATCTGGTTTAACTTCTTTTGAAATATCACAATTTACATACCCTTTTTTGTAATCGTTTCCACATCCAAGATGTAATTTCATTTCAACAACTCCTCGACGATTTTTTTGCTGACTCCGACTTCGCCGTAAGGATTTTTGAAAGGTTTTATTTTAAAACCGCGTGAGAGATATTCTTTTATTTTTTCTTTAGTTTTTCCGACGTCGAGCTTTGACAAAAATTGAAAATTAGTTTTTAATCCTTCCTGTCTTTCTGTTGCCATTCTTAAAATTATTGTCGGCTTTTTGAAAATTAGACTTTCTTCCTGCATTGAACCCCCATCACAAACAATTAAAGAACATTTTGAAAGCTGGTAAATAAATTCGGGATAATTCATAGGTGGCATTAATTTTATATTTTTACTTTGAATTAGTTTTTCATACAAACCAAATTCCTTAAGTTTTGATTCGGTGTTGTCATACATTGAAAAATAAGATTTTGTCGGAATCGACGTTAAGATACTAACAATTTTTTCCATCCTTTCGCGCGACTTTAGGTTTTCATGCCGGTGAACCGTAATTAATGCAAAACGTTCTTTTGAAATAACCTTTGTCTTTTTTTTATTTGCAATTTTCAAAGCAATATCTGCAGAATCAAGGATTGTATTTCCGACGTGAATTATTTTTGCCCCTCTTTTTTTTAAATTTTTTTTAGAAAATTCTGAAACAGCAAATAGAATGTCCGAAGTTCTTCCGGCAATCCGACGTGAAATCTCCTCGGGAAAAGGTTCAAAATTGTTAAAACTTCTTAGACCTGCTTCAAGATGAACGTTTCGATATTTCTTGAATGGATTAATTATTCTTGAAGTCGCCATTGAAGCCGTCGCGGTGGTCATCGTATCGCCATGATATAAAACAAACTTTAAACAATTTAATTTTTTTAATTCCTTTCTTATTTTGAAAAGAAGACTTATATTCCATTTAATTGCCTTAAACTGATTTGAATTAAACTTTGAAGATTTTTTTGGTTCACCTGTTAAAACTATGTCCGGAACTTTTACTCCAAAAAGACTGCATAAATCTTTTAAATTATGCTGACCGGTGTGAATAAAATAATATGGAATTTTTTTCTTTTTTAATTCGAGCATGACCGGAAAAGTTTTAATTAACTCCGCACGTGTTCCAAGAATTATTGCTATGCTTGGTTGATTTTCCATTTTACTAAAAACAATTGAGAGTTTAAAAGAATTGTTAAATTATTTTGTGAACGTTAAATTGTCGTCTCCCCCGTAAATTCCGTCAGGGGCAAGAAATTCCGGTCTTGCAAGAACGTTTGACATCGCGCTTGTGTTTACTTTCCATATTCTTATTGGTCCCTGAAATCCATTATAATAAAAATTAAACGGATACGGACTTTCTTCGTCGACAAGAGTTAATTCCGGATACAAATTATTCGGGTCTTTCATTAAATAAATTTGTGCAACAAGACTGTTCTCGGTTTTACTTGATAAATACATTGCTGCACCCTGAAGATTTAATTGCTGATTTTCAACACTTGGATAAATATAAACCGTTGCGTCAATTCCTGAATTAAAATCAAGAAGCCTTCCTCCAATGTACATGTATCTTATCGGAAGCTGATACTGTTGGTTATTGTAAATGTAAACTCCGATTGGCTGAGTGTATGAACTATTTCTTTCACGCACTGCAATTGCACCAAGACCTGCACTTCCCGACGGAAGAAGCATCGGACCTTTTGATGAATTAAAGATTATGTCGTCGTCGAGAGGAAAAGCCCCCTGATAAACTCTTGTCGTTCCGTTTGAAGTTTCCTGAGTTTGTCTTGGGTCAGAAACAAATGTTGGAAGATACGACGCCCTGTCCGAAACATTTTCTGAATTTCCTATTGAAGAATAAGCTGCATATTTTCCGATGTCTGTCGGATCAATTAAAAGGTATGACACGTTATGGGTTTTTATGAAACTTTTTGCCGTCGCTGGATTCGGCGTTGTTAAAACGTACCTTCCCATCAAGTAATCCCAATAACTGTTAAAGTTTCCTCCGTCGAGAACGGTCGTTCTGTTTCCCGCCGTCTGTAAAAGGTAACCGTAATCCCACCAATGCAAGAAAACGCTATCCGAAGATGTATTATTTCTTACCCACGCCATCGCGTTCTGCCAGTCCTGATCCATTAACGGACCTGTGTTTTTTGCCTGAATATTCGAAGTGTAATAAGCCCCGGGGGATGAAACTAATGGATTTCCGAACATGTAAATAAAAGATAAAATTAAAGAAAGAATAAAAACTGCTCCAAGAAGATATTTCATTCCTTCTTTTTTTGAATTTTTTATGTAATAAATTAATTTAAAAAGCAGATACGATGAGATAACAACCATATACGGAACGACTAAAAAAATTGTTCGTTGGGCAGCTCTCACAGTTACAAGCATTACAACCATCCATGAAAAAAGAAAGATTAAAGTTGAATCGATTTTATGTTTTCCATTTGCATAAACAAAAATTAAACATGCAACAAGTCCAACAAACCCAAGAAAATAAACTAGCTGACTTATGAAGTCTACTCCGTTAAATGTACTTGATGAAGAATATCGACTGAACAATATTGCAATTACCGAAACGATTCCGACGAGAGAAAGGTAAAATTTTTCTTTTGTGGATTTTGCAACCTGGAAAAATTCTATTAACATAAATGAAGTTCCAATTAAAAATAACCAGAAAAGTTGTATGGATGATTGAGCCTGAAAATCCGTTAAGTAAGGCTGGGCGTAATACGCGACGGTTAAGCCGACTCTTCCTGTTCCAAGAGGATGAATGAGGCTTGTGTAAATTCTTGAGAAGACTCCAATTCCTCCTCCCTCAAAAAGCCCCATTAATATAATTCCCAATACGACAGTCACACCCCCTGAAATTAATAACCTGAATTTTGAATTTTGAATTTTTTTAAAGTAATTTAATTTAAAATAATCCCAAGAAAAGTCAACTAATGCAAAAAGGAAAACAGCAGGAACAAGGACGCCTGTTGGATTGAAAAAAAGTGTGTATAACGACGAGGGGGTGTAGTAAACAAGTAAAGTACTAAGAAGGGAAACGAGAACCATTGAAATGTAAAAAAGAAGGAATTTTCCTTTGGAATTTATATTTTCTCTTGAATTAAAAATATAATACAAAAATAAACTAATTGGAAGAATTAAAAAGATAAAATTTATTGTTCCCCCCCATGCAACAAAAGAAAGGGTGATTAAAAAACCGGTTAATATTCCAAATGCAAGAGAATGCTTCCAGCTTTTTTCAAAATATTTTAAACTTAAAACAAATGAAAGAAAAACTGCAAACAGAAACATTATTCCTAACGCTTCGTGACCTGAAACTCCTGCAATAGTTCTAAATAAAAAAGCAGGAGAATATGCGAGGAAAAAACTTCCGATTAGAGCGGCGGTTTTTGATTTTGTTAAAAAATAAATTAAGAAGAAAAAAATTGCAAGAGCAATTAAAAATGCGTACGCCGGATGAACCGCGTCGATAAACTGGTAAGTTATGGCGCCGTTGAATGAATGAACAAATTTATACGCCGCAACGACGGTGTATACGACTAGACTTTGAGTGTAAGGAACGTCTAAACCAGGGTTTCTCATTGGATCTAAACCATTCAAATTTCCCGTCGTTAAAAGATGTCCTTCAAGTCTCAACCAGTACAAAGCGTCCGGGTCGGATAAAGTATAATTTCCCGTCGTGTGATCAACCAAAAGAGGCAAGTTTGAAAGCCTCATTCCCACAGAAAAAATTGCAATTAATGCAAATATAAGAATAACTAAAGACCATTGGACTTTTTTATTTTTTAAAAAATCAAAATTCAACTTTAAATTTAGTGTCTCTTCCGCTTTAAGAGTTTCTTTTTTCTGCTCCTCTTCCATGCTGGATTAGAAGGAAAAACCTTTTTTAAAGTTTGTTCATCAAAAGTTCCAAAAAAGAAATTTTATTTTTCATCTTTTTCGCCAAACTTTTTTAAAAGTTCCCCAAAAGCAGGGCGAGTTATGAAAACTCCGACGGAAATCCCAATTATTGTTGTGATTGCAAACCCTTTAAGAAGTCCCGCACCGGCCCATAGAAGTGGGAGTAGAGAAACTAATGCTGTAAAGTAAGCGGCAAGAATAATTGAGAAAGCCCTTTTCAGTCTTTGTTTTATACTTAATATTTTATTTGACCCTGTTTCATCCATTAAAACAATTAAATCATCAACCCCCGTACCAATTGTCGCAAGAATTCCGGCAATCGACGGCAAATCGAGATTCCACTGTATTAATGCGGCGATTCCCAATATTATCAACACTTCTGAAATTGTTGTCAAAATAATTGAAAGGGAAGCTTTCCATCTTCTATAACGCACAAAAATAATTGTTGAAACACTCAAAATGGCGACGAGACCCGCGATAAAAATATAATTTATAAAAGATTCCCCGAGAAGAGGAGAGATTGTGTCCAGCTTTATAATTTGAAGTTTAAAAGGTAAGCTTCCGGTCATTAAAATCGTCTGAAGTTTCTTCATCTCCGACTTTGCATTAGATAAAGCTGCGTCCTGAGTTGTGCCCGTCCCCGAGCCGGAAATTTGAATTTGCGTTGTGACTCTCCCTCTTAATCCCTCGCTGATTTGAAGACTTTCAACAAGATTATCATCTAAAAACAAATCTAATTTTTGAGTTAAGTATCCTCCCTGAACAGGAATATTTGCAGTAGCATTTGCTTCTCTCTCTGCTGCAGCCCCACTTAAAACAATATTAAAGTGAAATGGACAAACATATCCCCCATTACCGTTGGGGCCGCAAGTTCCTATCCCCGCATTCTGCGCATCTTTCCCGACGGAAGAAACGTCCCTTGAACCTCCCTCAAAAACTGTGGAATTTCCTATTTTAGCCTCGAACTTTCCCTGCTGTGAAATTAATTCCTGAAGGTCTTTTGGTGTTGCGCCGGCAATTTCAATTTTCATATAATTATTTCCCGATAAATCGCTGACGGGAGAAACCTGGAGGTCCGTTAATCCGAACGCATTAAGTCGATTCTGCGTGATTTGCACCAAATCCGAAAGTTCGCTTTGAGTTAAAGAGTGGTTCTCCGCCTGAACGAGCGCCCTCGCACCGCCCGCAAGATCAAGGCCCAATTTTAAATTTGATTTAGATATTCCTGAAACAGTCACTTCTGAAAGGTTTTCCCCGTAAAAAGTATAATCTCCTGAAGTTGTTCCTATTGTTAATTTTGTGTTTACTCCCGGAATAAACTTTCCCGCAATTGCGCTGTTGTAAGAATTTAAGTCTGTGACTTTTTGCCCGTCTATCGACGTTATAACT
>DAIENA010000011.1 GCA_027341315.1 archaeon
TTTATTGACTTTTTAAATAAAGCCACTTTGTCCACAAAGTTTTTAAATAGATGTATACTTTGTGTATACACATGACAGATATATTTGAACACACGGTTCTTTGCACAAGATGCGGAAAGGTAATGGAAAAAGCAAGAGTCGTTCGAAATGGATTTCAACTTCGGGCGCTCGTTTGCCCGTCGGGACATGATAAACTAATTCATCCCGCCGATGAGGAAGAGTACCGAAAATTTAAGGAACTTCGTCAGAAAGAATTTAATGTTAAAATGCGAATTGTTGGAAACAGCTATGCCGTTTCTATCCCGAAAGAAATTGTTTCCTTTATGCAGGAACAGGAAAAACTTATGAATGATATGGTAAGACTTTGCTTTGAAGAGTCCGGGCGTTTAAGTTTAACGTTTGGAAAATTAATTAAAGGAGAAGAAAAACAAAAGGTTGAAGAAGATGAGTGAAAAAGATAACGAAAAAAAAGAATTGAAACTTAAAGTTGTCGAGGCTCTGCAGGACGACGCTTACAAAGGAATTGCAAGACTTGACTTGGACTTGATGAAAGACATTGGAATTAAGCGAGGGGACCCGATTCTTATTGGAAAAAATAAATCAACAATTGCTATTGCGGACAGAGCTTATCCCGCCGACGCTGGTGAGGGAATAATACGAATAGACGGAATTTTAAGAAAGAATGCCGGAGTTTCAATCGGCGACGAAGTTGTTGTGCGAAAAGCTGAAATAAAAGAAGCAAAAAAAGTTACAATCGCCCCTGCACAAAAAGGAATAATGGTTCAGGGAGATCCTGAGGGATTAAGAAGAGGTTTACTTGGAAGGACCGTCGTTAAGGGAGACACGGTTGTTTTAGGAGGAGTTCAAAGGAGAAGAGATTTGATGGGAGACGACGCCGGAGATTTGAATGATATTTTTGGAAATTTAGGAGATATTCTTGGCGGAATGGGTTTTGGAAATTTAGGGGGAGGGGTTGCACAGTTGAGGTTTATTGTGATTTCAACAAATCCGAATTGCCCTGTTTTAATTACTGAAAATACTGAAGTTATTCTCAATCCAAAAGCGGTTGAAATGATAGAAGACAAAATTCCGTCGATAAATTATGAAGACATTGGAGGATTGACAGAAGAAATAAAAAAAATAAGAGAAATGGTTGAAGTTCCGATGAAGCACCCAGAAATTTTTCAAAAATTGGGAGTGAGCCCTCCAAAAGGAGTTCTTTTACATGGACCCCCTGGAACCGGAAAAACACTTTTAGCAAAAGCCGTCGCGACGGAAACTGACGCACATTTCATTTTACTTAATGGTCCGGAAATTATGTCAAAGTTTTATGGAGAATCAGAAAAAAAGATAAGAAATATTTTTGAGGAGGCAGAGAAAAATGCACCGTCGATAATTTTTATAGACGAGATTGATGCTATTGCTCCAAAAAGAGAAGAGGTTCAGGGGGAAGTTGAAAGAAGAGTTGTTTCACAACTTTTGACAATGATGGATGGATTAAATTCCAGGGGAAAAGTAGTTGTGATTGGTGCGACTAATCGTGTTAATTCTATCGATCCTGCGCTTCGACGTCCCGGAAGGTTTGACAGGGAAATTGAAATCGGAGTTCCAGATAAAAACGGAAGACTCGCAGTTTTAAAAATTCATTCTCGCGGAATGCCCCTAGGTAAAAATGTTGACCTTGACAAAATTTCCGCGATGACCCACGGTTTTGTCGGAGCTGATTTGGAATCTTTAACAAAAGAAGCAGCAATAAATGTTTTAAGAAAAAATATAAATAAAATTAAACTTGATGATGAAGTAATCTCTCCTGAAGTTTTGGAAAAATTAATTATTAAGCATGAAGATTTTACTGAGGCACTTAAAGTTGTTCGTCCGTCGGCGATGAGGGAGGTTTTAGTTGAAATTCCAAACGTCGACTGGAATTCCGTCGGGGGATTAGATAAAGTTAAGAGTGAACTTCAAGAAGCAGTTGAGTGGCCGATAAAACATCCTGAAAGTTTTAAACGAATGGGAATTAGACCGTCGAGGGGAATTTTACTTTATGGCCCGCCCGGAACCGGAAAAACACTTTTAGCAAAAGCTGTTGCAAATGAATCAAATGCAAATTTTATTTCAGTTAAAGGTCCGGAATTAATTTCGAAATGGGTTGGGGAAAGTGAAAAACACGTTCGGGAAATTTTCAAAAAAGCAAAGCAGGTTGCACCGGCAATAATATTTTTTGATGAGTTTGATTCAATATCCAAGTCAAGAGGCTCAGGTTTTGGAAACGACTCCTCAGAAAAAGTTGTCAATCAGTTGCTCACCGAACTTGACGGAGTTGAAGAACTTGAAAATGTAATTGTTATTGCCGCAACAAACAGGAGAGATTTAATTGACCCGGCACTTCTTCGTCCCGGAAGAATTGATGCGCAGGTCGAACTTCCGATGCCGGATGAGGAAACAAGAAAGGAAATTTTTAAAGTTCACATGAAAGATATGCCTGTTGAAAAAGGAATCAGCGTCGAAGAAATGGCGAAACGGTCCGACGGATATACCGGGGCTGATATCGAAGCAGTTGTCAGATTTGCCGGAATAAATTCAATAAAGAAAAATTATAAAATTAAAAATTCAAAGGAACTTGTTGTTACAAAAGAAGATTTTGAAAATGCTTTTTTGGAGATATCAAAAAATAAAAATTCTTCCGGAATTGACATGGATGAAATTATAAGAAATTTACCTAAACAGGAAAAAAAGAAGTGAAAAAGAAAGAGTGATGTAATTGTATAATAGTTACGATTAGAAAGATTTTTAAATTAAATGATCTCCTTTGTTTTTATGAAATTTATTGATGAAATAGTATCTTATTTTAAGTCAAATGAAGGAAAGGAGATTTGTAAAGATATTAATTCTTGTTCTGTTTCTTTTTCTTGCACAAACGAAAGTATAAAGTCAATTGTAGGAGGGATGGCTATTAATAAAACAGATAGTGTTCTTGGGATTTTAGGTTCGGGGGATCAAGGCTTAGCTATTCTTGGGCAAGGGGCAAAAGTAACGCTCGTTGATTATTCTGAACAGCAATTGGATTATTTTAATAAGATTTACAATGTTTTGGTTAACCCAAAAAATTCAAATAAGTTATGTAGAGAGGTTTTAAAAAATCGTTTTGGGAGTTCAAAAAAAAACAAAAAATATTTACTTAGAAAGTTAGGGGTAATAAGGAAGAATATGAATCAAATAAAAATTCTTGAGAAGGCAGATATGTGTAACTTAAATTTAGGTTTCTCGGAATTTAATAAAATTTATCTTTCAAATATTTTCGATTATCGTGATTGTAAGAATGAAAAAGCAGTGAATAAGTTTATTCAGTTTGGAGAAAAGTTTAATCCGGGCACTTTATTTTATTCTGCTAGCCAAATAATGGGGAAGAATATAAATTTAACCGACCTTGAAAAACTTTTTTATTTGGATAGTTCCTTAACAAAGATTGCTAAAAGTTATGAAGTGACTTGGGATCCAGAAGTAATTATCAGAAAATAACTTTATTTTGTTGTGTTAACGACTTTTCCGTCTTTAACTAAAAAAGTATTTTCCGACTGAGAAACAACTTTTCCTTTTTCTTCAGTTAGAATTGGATATTGGTGCAAAATTCCTTCGTTTTCAAGATTGTTCAATGAAAGAACGGCTCTTGCGCCGAATTCTTTTACAATCCAACGTGAAGCGAATGGAAGTGAACCATAATTGTCTTTTATAAATTCCAAAATTTCTCTTCCTAAAGAGTCCCTTGTATTTCTGTCATTTTCAATTATAAAAATATTTCCTTTTTTTCCGTCGTGGACGAATCCTTTTCCATTAGTTGCAAATGGTTCTATTGCATAAAGACCTTCTTCAATTTCGTTTTCGGAAGGAGTTTTCACGTTCGGGATAATTATTCCAGCGTGGAGGTCGTATTGTTCCATGGAATGCCCTGAAAGATTTGCAACAGGATTAAATCCATAATAATTAATTGTTTCTTCAATTGTTTCACCTATTTTTCCGACGGGAGTTCCTTCCGATAAAAGTTTTTCTGCATTTTCGAGCGCTTTTTTTGATGCTTCTATTAAATTTTTGTTTAACGCTGAATTTTCCAAATCCACTGAAAAAGAATTATCCGCAATCCACCCGCCGATTTCGACGCCGAAGTCAACTTTCAAAAGTCCGCCTGCCAGCGTTTCGTCATTGTAGGAGGGAGTATAATGCGCGGCGCATTCGTCTATCGATAAATTCACCGGAAACGCCGGAGAACCACCGAGTTCGAAAATTTTTTTTTCAATTGATTCGGCGATTTCAATTAAAGGAACATCTTTTTTTATTTTGGGTTTAATCCAGGATTTAACTTCTCCTGCAATTTTTCCAGCCTTTAAAATTTTTTTTTCATCCATAATAGTTAAGAAAAAAATTGTATATTTAAATGTTGATGTAATGGAAGGTGGTTTTTGTCTGCAACAATTTTTATAAACAGGTTTATGTTTGTAAGCAAATGGTTGATCAAAAAATTATAAATAAAATTAAAACGGATTTGGAAAAAATTTATGATCCAAGAAAAAATTTGTCTTCTGCTGTTTTAGGAAAAGGAATGACCCTTAATAATTTGATAAATAAAATTATGGGGGATAAAAATCTTAATCTTTGGCTGTTAAATTTTTTGCCCAAGGAAAGCGGGATTATGCTTGGAAAAACAAGTTATTATAATGATATTGATGTGGGTGTATTTTATGGACTAACTATTGATTTTGACACGACTCCGCGCGTAACAAAACTTTTCACCGGAGAGAGTGTTCATCGGTCAGAATTAAAATCAGTAATAATTTCATCTTCCTTTCCGGATTATTCAACCAAATATAATTTTAGTGGGTGGCCTTCGCCGGAAGAATTTTTGGAAAAATTTAATAATGTTTTTTCGAGTAAAGATATCTCAGGGTATTTAAAAGATTTGAATCAAGAAATTTAATTTTTATTTTTCAATACTTTTATCTTTTAATCTTCTCGATTTTGGGATAAAATTTGTAATTTTTTCGACGGACGCTTTACCTGTTCCGAGCATGTCGCTTTGGTATTTCACGATAACAAATCCGGTCGTTCCGGTTTTTTTTAAAACTTCGTGGCCCATCATCCACATTTCCATTTCGTCTTTATTCAGTTCGACAACATTCTTTTTTATTTCATCTTTTAAAATTTGAGACCCTTCAATTGAAAGACGTATCCCGTATTCTTCAATTTTTCCTAGGTAAACCCCTGTTCTTTCAACAAAAGAAATCTCTTCCAGGGCTCTTATTTTTTCTTCATCGAAATTTCCCTGAAATAAAAAAATTCGTTCGTGTCCGCGCATGAGGATCATTCCCGGAATTTTTTTTATTCCGAACTGCTCATCTAATTTTTTGATAATCAATTCTCTTTCTTTTCCGTCGATTAATTTTAAATTTTCAATATGGGGATTCATTTCACCCTCCTGAATTTTGCGACGAAAAACCCTTCGGTATTGTTGTCCTGCGGGTAGACGCGTTTTGCTAGCCGTACGCGCTCGTCGTAAATTTTTTCGTTCCAAGTTGTCAAACCCGGTCTTGTTTTTAATGGAAGTTCTAATGGTATTAATTCAATCTCATTTTTGAATTCATTCAAAACAGAATCCACCACCTCTTCATTTTCTTCCGGAGCATGTGTACATGTTGAGTAAACAATTTCCCCTCCGGGTTTCAAGCAAAGAAATGCATTTTTTAAAAGTTGTTTTTGAAGTTTAGACAGTGACTTAATTGTTTGAGGATTCCACATTAAATATGTTTTTGGAGAACTCCGAAGTGTTCCTTCCCCGGAGCACGGCGCGTCAACTAAGATTTTGTCAAATTTTATATTTTTTTCTGCCGATTTCCTGCAAAAGTCTCTTCCGTCTTTTCTGGTGATAATAGTATTAGTTACGCCGCATCTTTCAAGGTTTGAAGCCAGAATTCTCATTCTTCCGAGGGAAACTTCATTTGCAATTATAGTTCCGGAATTTTTCATTAGTGCTCCTGCCTGGGTTGTTTTACTTCCCGGGGACGCACATAAATCCAAATATGTTTCATTCTTTTTTGGTGCGATTGCAAGAACAGGAAGCATAG
Organism: archaeon; assembly: GCA_027341315.1. Lineage (GTDB taxonomy): Archaea > Nanobdellota > Nanobdellia > Pacearchaeales > GW2011-AR1 > GW2011-AR1. The sequence continues at coordinate 6,114 of DAIENA010000011.1, forward strand.
ATGACAATTCCTGAATATAATAATATCCAAGTAAGTGTTCAAGTGACCTTCCAAGTTCTCCGGGTTCAAGTTTTGCAAGTTTTTCACTAATTAAAATTTCGCCGGACTTTCCCGTCGGTGTTTTTCCTTCAACAATTAAAATTTCAGGAAAACTTTTCCATGGTTGGTTTAATTTCCATCCATAATTTTCAAGTTTTTTTATAACTTCTTCAGGATTAGACTTGAGTGTATTAATTCTTATTGAATTAACGGGTTCTGTTTTTGAGATTTCCCAATAATTTTTGTTGTCAATTTTGTCCGGCAGAAGTTTTTTTATTCTCTCAACAAATGCGGGTTTTGGCTCTGGAATTTTTCTTTCTTTCATATGAAGTGATATAAAACTCTATTTAATAAAATATCTTTTGAGTTTCAAGAAAGGATGAGATTTCAATCTATTAATTTCTTTTTGAATTAAATTTAATCCAAAGTATATATTCTCAATTTCCGATATTTTTTCCGAGAAAAGAGATTTAGGAAGATTTCCCGTTGCAATCCCAATATTTATTCCCATAAGTTCCCCTTTTTTTCCTATTGTTATGCCGCCGGAGTCTCCTGGGATGAGTTCTGTTGTTACCCACATATTTTCAGAAGAAGATTCATTTTCCACTTTTTTTAATTTATATCTTAAAAAACCAAATTTATTTTCTATTTTACCATACCAAATTGACTTTGAATTCACGGGTTCAGTGAAATAATACTCTGGGAGTAATTCGTTTGTTTTGCTAATTTTAAATTCTTTTGCTTTTGGGGGTTTTCTTAAATCCATCTTTATTAATGACACATCTTTAACATTGTCGGAAACACAAATTCTTTCCATTCCATAAACGTTATTTTTATAAACCAGCAGATTATTTTTTGGATTTTTTGTACAATGTTTTGCTGTAAGCAAGTAACCGTTATCAATTATAAGTAATCCATTTGCCCTATGGACATTTGTATCTTTAAATTTTATTTCTACCAATGAATCTTCCAAATTTTTTATTGAATCTTCTTTTGCCAAAGACTCTCCGAAATAAATATTGTTCATGAATTTTTCAAGAGCACTTATATTTTCTTCTATTTCCATAGTATTACTTTCCGAAAATCAATATTTTAAATCTTTTGTTTTCAATTTTTATTCAAAAATTTTTTCTGATTTTTTAAAACCACTTTCCCAGTTTTTCCTGTTTTTTTCCGTCGACGATTTCTTTCACATCAATTTTGAAAACTTGAAAGATGTTTTCGACTGAGGGGATTATTTGGTTTTGAAGATAGTAATTTATGTCGTATTCTCCGGGTTCACCGTTCAGTTTGATTCTGTCTCTTATGAGTTTACTTTTTGTGTTTGTCTTTGCGACATAATATTCGACTGAAGTAAACGGGTCAAATACAATTCCTTTTTCCTGCATTTTTTTTGCGGCGACGACGTGAGGGGTTATAGATTTGTATTCTTCGATTGGTTTTTTGATACTTGACTTAATCATTATTTCATTTTTTTCTATTTGTCTTTTTTTTAATTTTTCTATAATTTCTTTTAAATATTCAAGTGCCATTTTTTCATTTCCTTCCTTTAGGATTAACCTTAATATATGGTCTTGAGTGATTCTTGCAAGAGAGCACCAGTCTCTTCTCACTGTTTCGAATCCCCTTATTTTTAAATTTCCGTCTTCGTTAATCATTGCATATTTTTTCTTTGCGCCCGTCTCGCCGGAACGAGTCGTCACCCACAAGCCTCTTTTGAAAAATCCTTCAAGATCAATATGCATAACTCCGGGAAGTTCGTCGTTGAGTTTTTTTAGCAAAACTTTTATTTCAGATTTTGGTTTTTCTTCTCTTGTAAATGCGACGCTGTCCGTGTCGCCGTATATAACTTTATGTCCGGAGTTCTCTATTTTTTTTATTGTTTCGAGATTGTACTTTCTTACGAAAGCCAGAATTGTTGAAGAAGCTTCCCAGGAATAATATCTTGCACCGAAAAATCCGACGTATCCGTGTGCCGACGCTGACAAAAGTTTAAACGCGTTACTTCTCGCCTTGGTTATGAGGTTTGAATTTTTTTGGTATTCCTCTTTGTATATTTTTCTTTTTTCAAAAATTCCTTTTAAAATTTCAGGGAAGAATCCTCGTTTCTTTGAAAAGTAAAATTTTTTCCTTTTTCCTCCAACTAAAATTTCCGGGGATTCTGTTGAATTTTTTTTAGAATCAGTTAAAGTTTCTTTGGATATATTGTGGGAGATTATTATCGACGTATGCATCGACGTGAAATCGAACATTGCCAAGTCCTCGTAAAGACCGGGCTTCGGTTCGTAAACAAAAGCCCCTTCGACGTTTCCTTTTCTCCTTCTTTCTTCAATTTCGGAAATCCCGGGTTTTTTTTCCGGAATTTCATTAAACTCTTCAAGATGATGAAGAATATAAGACTCAATTTGTTTTGATAAACCGTTTCTTGAGATTTCAAAAATTGGTTCTTTAATTACTCTTGAAAATTCTAAAATATCCGGCCAAAATTTTTCAAAAAGCTGAAAAGTTAAATTTGAATCATGAAGGTTGTACTCAAAATATTTTTCCCAATCACTTATTTTTGAAGAGTGTCTTAATTCAAAATCTTTTTTTGTGTCTCCTAAAAATTCTTTTGAAACTTCCTTTAGAGACATTGATTCAGATTGCATATACTGAGAATATGTTGTTTTTATGAATTTTAATAAATCGACGTGGGTGATTCCGTTTATTTTTCCCCTCGTAAAAACGCCTTTTGATATCGATGGTTCGCTTGAGTCAATTCCAAGAGGCAGCTGAATTTTTAAAATTTTTGCTCTTGTTTTTAAGAAAGGAAGGTCAAAACTATCTGAATTGTAACCCACCAAAAAGTCCGGTGAAATTTTTTTTAAGTATTCGGTGAATTTTTCAAGAAGTTCTTTTTCATCTTTTACAAATTCTACATATTCATGTTTAGTCTTCTTTTTTTTCCAGGTGATAACTTTTTTGAAGTTTTCGCCATACAATGAAACCATTAATATTTCTCCGTTTTCAGGTTTTAAGGAATCTGTTTCAAGGTCGTAACAAAGAACTTTAGGTGAAAAATTTTCCTCTTTTAATGAAGAAAATTTTTCCAGTTTTATTACGAAATCAGTCTCAATAATTCGGTCTATTCCCCCGAAATCGTCCGACTCGTTTAAGACGTCTCCGGAAATTTTGTACCAATTCATCGGTTCAATTTTTTTTTCTATAATATAAGAAGTGGTAATACCAACGTCGTATCCTCTTATTTTTTCGATTCCTTCAATTTTTAAGTGCTCTGCAATTTCCGGAAGGTCTTTATAATTTGTCGCATAAATTTTTATTGCTTTTACAGATTTTCCTAAAAAATTTTTTTCCTTTATTTGGGTTTTCTCTACTTTTGTTTCTCTTCCTTTTGAGTTTAGGGAGATGGAGTTTATACGGCTCAAAATTTCATTTATTTTTTTTTCTTTTAAATTATCTTCAAGAATCGCCCAGACGTAGGGTTCGAAAAAATCTATCACGCAAATTTTTTTTCCGTCCTCGTTTCTTCCAAAAATCTCAATGTAATTTTTTCCCTCGTAATCAAAATAGTCAAAGTCTATCGGGATAAATTTCATTTCCATTGTTTTTAAAAGACAATAAGTTTTATAAGTTTAAGGGAGATTTTTGTAAATCGTAAGGTTTAAATATAACTCGAGTGTAGTAACAACATGGGAAAGAATAAAAGTCTGGTTGAACGAATTGGTACTTTTGAAGATGTAAACCGTTTTATCGAAGAAACTCTCTCAAAAAATTCGGGAGTAGATATTGAAGTTAAGGTAGTTCCCCTCGGGAACGCTATAGATTATCAAGAAAATCCCAAGTATGAATTAATTTATTCAAATGATTTAATGGGTTCTATTAAGGAAGTTGTTTGTGGGACAAGCGGGGAGGAAGTTTTAAACACAGCTCTTGAGAATTTTAGATTTATTCATCAAAAAAATAATTATTACATAGAGTCTAATAAGGGAGAAAATATTTTTTCATTTTATGAAACTCCTGAGGATGCAGTTCGTTTCAGTTAAATATTTAATTAATAATTTTCTTATTTTTTCATGGGACTAAATATCAGAGAAATTGTTTCCAGAAAAGAACTTGATGTTTCGGAACTTAAGGGAAAAATTGTTTGTGTAGACGCCTTCAATGTCCTTTATCAATTTTTGTCGACGATACGCCAATACGACGGAACGCCTTTGCAGGACGAGAAAGGGAATATTACGTCTCACTTATCCGGAATATTTTACAGAAACATCTCGCTTTTGTCCGACGGCGTGAAGATGGTTTACGTTTTTGACGGAGAACCGCCGAAACTTAAAGAAAAAATTCATGAAGTCAGGGGAAATTTAAGAAGTATTGCAAGAGAAAAATATGATTCCGCAAAGAAGGATGAAGACATTGAAGACATGAAAAGATACTCTTCGCAATTGATACGACTCGACGACAAAATGATCGAAGAAGCAAAAGAACTTCTTTGTGCTCTTGGAATTTGCGTTGTTCAGGCGCCCGGGGAGGGGGAAGCTGAGGCGTCTTACTTATCAAGAAAGAGCGGAATTTACGGTGTCGTTAGTCAGGATTACGACTCGCTTGTTTTTGGCGCTCCGATTTTAATTCGGAATTTAACAGTCTCAAAAAAAAGAAAAACTCCGTCGGGTTACGTCGAAGTGAAACCCGAAAAGATTGTTCTTACCAATCTTCTTTCCGAATTGAAAATTGATTTGGACCAGCTGATTTCTCTTGCGGTTATTGTCGGGACGGATTACAATCCAAAAGGAATTCCGCGCATAGGTCAAAAAAAGGCGTTAAAAATAGTTCAGGATTTCAAGACTCCGGAAAAAATTTTTGAGTCTCTTGGCGACAAAATAAAAGAACTTTCTCCGGAGGATAAATTCGACTGGAAAGTTATTTTTTCGCTTTTTCGCGCCCCAAAAACGAACGACTTTGATATAAAATTTCCGCAGATTGATTTGGATAAAATAAAAGAAATTCTCGTCGTGCGACACGGTTTTTCGGAAGAAAGAGTTAACAATCAACTTGAAAAATTGACAAATCTAAAAAAGATAAAAAATCAGAAAAGTTTGGGAAGTTGGATGTGAACTTGCTTTTGAGTAAAGAAACGTTTAAATAATTCGAAGAAATAGATACAAGATGAGCGAAAATAAGTATATAGAACGTCTTGAAAGAATCAAAGAATCTGTTGCCTTTAAGGAGGGATATAAGTTGGAAAATTCCAAGATGAATCGGAGAGAAGAAGATCTTTATGCGGGATATAGAGTTAGCGATAAAGATATTGAGAAAATGAATCAGTATGAAAAAGGTCGAATGATTTCCAACGCCAGTGAATTAATGAGTAAGTCATTAAGAGAGAAAAATTCCTCATCTGCTCTTACCGCTGCAAAAATTTATGAAAGTTTTGGTTATGGGAATAGAAGCTCTGTTAAAAATAGATTGGTAAAAGCACTTGAGGAAGAAAAGAATAAAAATCATTATTTTTATAAGGAGACTTTACCAATTGCTATGGATTTTATTAAGCGAAATTCAGGCGACCAGAAGAAAGATATCTCAAATAAAGTATTGGGCATAGGTGCGATTGCCGGATTCGTGTTTAGTTTGTTCTTTTTGTCGTCGAACGTCACGGGAAATGTCATAGGAAACGCCGGCCTCGCGTCGAACAACGCCGCCGGAATCATAACCTTAATTGCTTCTTTTTTACTCGCGTTTTTAGCGTTGAATAAATAAGTTTTGGAATTTCTCTTTCGGAGTGTCTTGGTGATTTTTTAGTGTTGTAACTCTTAAAGAACAACAATTAGAAAGATTTATAAATCTCTTTATACTGTTTTTGGTATGGATAAAGGAAAATTAATTACATATGGTTCAAATATAATTGTAAATCCCGCGGTAAATTTGATAAAAGCAGGGAAGTATATTGGAAATCCGGGAAACCTTTATGGAGGAGTTTTTTATGGCGCATTGGATATAGCGAGTTCTTTATCACCTAAGATTAAAAAAAGCACTTTTTCAGGTCTTGCAAAGGTTGTGGGAATGACTGCTTTTGGAGTGAAGTCAGTTAGTGATCTTGTTTCGGTTGTCAATGGTAACTATCATCCGGCAATTGACTTTGTATTTGATGCTTCGATGGTTCTAACACTTGGAAAAGACGTATTTGAAATTTATGGTGGGGGCAAAGGAAAAAAAGACTTGGTCGACGATTTAAAAAAATTGGTTCCAAATAGAAAATAACTCAGTACCCTGCTTTTCTTCTGATTTCATTTACGGATTTGTAATTCATAATATACTTATTTGATAAGAATTCTCTCTCGCTAACACCTTGCCTTCTTGCCATTTTAGTTATTACATCCATTGCTTGTAAAGTTCTTCTTGCTTCTTGAGGATTGTTTCTTGAGATTTGGTTGAACCGATTTCCATATGCAATATATTTCTGTTTTAAATCATAAATGGATCTTCTTTTTTGTTGCATTTGGATTGTAGAAGAATTCGGAATACTCCCCCCTAAATTACCATTCGGAGTGTTTTTATCTTTTTTTTTAAGAAGCTTTTTGTACCACTTTTCCTGATAGGAAATTTTGTCTTTTGGTTTTCTTTTATGAATTATCAACGCTAAAAGTAAAAATATTCCTCCAATAATTATTCCGCCGGCTTGTTCGTACAAAACTCCGAATAAGGAAAGTGCGAGAAGTGTTGCTCCCAAAATAAAGAATAATATTGCGAAAAAATTTCTAAAACCTTTCTTGGCAATTAAGATTAATGCAATTATTACTGCAATCATCCAAAGTATTGTTGAAAGCATGCTTCCCGAAATTCCAAAACGATATAAAAAGTCTTCGAACGAAAATCCCGACGAGACGATTCCCCAGAGCGAGAACGACGCCGCGCAAAGGGCGATTATCCAGCGGACTCCCCTGTTTTCTCCGAGAGGAGTTTTACCGACTATAAAATAAATTACTGCAAAAATAGTTGCAAAAAGAAGAGCGGTCAGGTACATCGAAACGTTGAAAATTGAAAAAAGGTTTCCGAAGGTGAATGAAGTGAAACTGTAAGCGGAGACAAAATTCAAACTAAATAAAGAAAGCAAAAAAAATCCGAACTCTTTTTTCATGCTGGATTTAACCAACTGAAATTTAAAAAGATATCTTTATCCCTATTCGTTCTAAGGTAAAAATTCCTGGCAGAATTAGAAGGTATTTTAAATGAAATTTATTTAGTTTTTTTATGAAGCAGCGGGCGTTTAGTTTGTTTGGAAACATTGCCATTGTTAATTTTTCAAACAGTTCGACAAAAAAAGAAAAACTTAATTTTGCAACGGAAATTATGAATAAAAACAAAGGCATCCTGACCGTTTTGGAAAAGTTGGGAAAATTTCGCGGACGGTTAAGAAAGCAAACGACAAAGTTTATTGCAGGTGTTAAAACAAAGGAGGCAGTTTACAGGGAAAACAACTGCATTTTCAGATTTAACGTCGACGACACGTATTTTTCTCCGAGATTATCCAATGAAAGAAAAGAAATTGCCGGGAAAATTAAAAAGAACGACGACGTTTTCGTTTCGTTCGCCGGAGTTTCCCCATTTTCAATTGTTATTGCCAAAAATTCGTCTGCTAAAAAAGTTTATTCAAATGAATTAAATCGAAAGGCAAATGAGTATGCCCGTGAAAATATTTTAAGAAATAAGGTTCAGGATAAAGTGGAACTTGTCCCGGGCGATTTCAAAAAAGTTTCAGAAAAATTAAAAAAAGAAAAGAAAACTTTTGACGTGATTGTCATGCCGAGACCTCAACTAAAAGAAACCTTTTTGCAGGAGGCATTTAATTTATCTAAAAAAGGAACGCGTATTTATTACTATGACTTTTGTCCGGTTAAAGAGGTGGATGAAAAAGTGGAAATGATTGAAAAAATTGCAAAAAAATTAAAAAGAAAAATAAAAATTACAAATGTTAAAAATGCCGGAGAGGTTGCTCCGTATAAAGTCAGGGTGAGAATTGATTTTGAATTGAGGAATTAATCGGAAGCTTTTTTCCATAGGTAATTAAAATAATTTTTGTAGGATTCATATATCGCTTTATGTTCTATTAAAATTCCTATGGGGTTTTCAACCCACATAATTAGTGCGACCTTTTTTTCAAAAAGGTAAGTGGAAACTGAAGAATTAAATTCTTTTGGAATGTATTTTATTTTAGTGAGTTTTAATTTCACATTTCCAATTTTTCTGTTTGCAATTATTCTCATTTTAATTTTTCTTTTTATTCTTTCTTTGTCCCATTTTGGGTAATCATAAGGGAGAAATTCTTTTATTTTAAACTCTGCCCCAAAATCCAGAATTTCCTCTTTTGAGTCTAACATTTCTTTGAAAATCGTCTTTATTCCGACAATTCCTTTAAAGCTGTGAACTTCTTGTTTTTCATTGTCTGAATTAAAATCTAAGAGTAGTTCTGGAATTATCCTTTTGGCGTCTTCAAGTTTGGCTTCTTTTTCCTTTATTAATTCTAAAATCTTTTTGGGATTTCCAGCTTCAAATAAAAGTTTATTTGATTTTATTATTTGGCTTACTAATCCTTTTCCCGAGAGACCTCTCAATGCATCGTAAACTGAAACCCTATGAACTCCTGACTTTCTTGAAACTTCATTTGCGGAAGAGGAGCCTATTTTAATCAATGTTAAATAACACTTTGATTCATTGGGACTTAATCCTACCTTTTCAAGTTCTTTTTCTTTCATAAAAAATGGAGAGGTTTAACTTTTATAAATTTTACTAATGTTGTAGTGGCAATTACTACACTTATTTAAGTATTCTCTTTACTCTTGTATTTTATGAAAACTGAAATTATTGTTGTCAATAGCAACAAATTAGAAAACAGAGAAGGAGGAGAAAAAAGATGAATAAACTCGGAAAGTTAGCATCGGGTGTCTTGTTAGGAACTTCTCTTTTTTTAGGAGGAGTTGCCGGAGCAAATATTAATGGATATTATAATGCTGAAAACGAACTTGAAAATTCGGTAGAGGAAAGCCTTCTTTACGGAAAAGTGGCGGAATCTGTTATCGGAGAAGAAATCTCAAAAAAGAATTTGAGTTCTTTAAGTTCTAAAGGATTTGATTTGTTTAACCTTGGAAGGAAACAATTCTTTGAGAATTATCTTAGTTGGGTTAAGGAAACAAAGAATGTGGGCGTTATATAATAGACCATTAATTTTATAATTTAATTTATTTTTATTTTCTAATGCAAAAAGAAATCACAAAAGAGAAACTTGAAAAATATTTCAAAGTTAGTGAAACTGCTTTTGAAATGGTGAAAAGAAAAATTGTTTCAGGACGCGAATCTGACGCCAAAGAGATAATAGACATGGCTGGAAATTATATTTCGGACGCCCGTCATTTTCAGGATAAAAAAGATTTTGTTAATGCCTTTGCCGCATTGAATTACGCCCACGGATGGCTCGATTCGGGAGTTCGACTCGGGATTTTTGACGTCGACGACGATAAATTATTCACGGTTAAATAATTTATTTGTCAGAAAAATCTTTTAATGATAAGTCTTTAGATAATTCAATCCCTTCTCCGATTAGCTTATTTATTAAATTTCTGAGTGTTCCATCAAAATAGAAGTAAGAGGTTACTTTATCCCCCTCGGAAAAGCTCCATTTTTTTGATTTAGAAATCTCATTAATTCTTGCATTTTCATTAAATCTATTTTTTATAATTTCAATTCTTTCTGGATTATTCGGAAGGATATACCATTTTGAATAAGAATCAGATTCATCCCCGTCTATAATGAAAGTAGCAAACCCAAATATATATCCATAATTCATGGCCACCCTCCTTGATTTAAGAAAACCTCTTGCCAAATGAGAATAATCTAATTTCCACGCATCATTGTTGAAAGGATTTGAACCCGGAATTTTAATAATTGCAGGATTATCTTTATCTAGTAAAATTTTTGTTAAACTCTTTTCCGAATGTTTTAAATGGTCTATAAAACCATTTACTGAGGTAAACAATTCGTTAGTGTGATTAATTTTGGAACTAACTTTTATCTCTCTGTTGATAAAGGTATTATAAAATAATCCTTCTGCGATAAGATGTGTGAAAGGAGGGGAGCATTCGGGGATTATTTTAATTTTGTTTTTTTCAATTTTAAAACTTCCAGAGTTAAAATTGTAATCTAAATTTTTTTTAAATTCTTTTTTTGATTTTGAAACTATCTCTTCAATACTTTTTCCAGTTCTTAAATAAAAATATCTTTCTTTAGATAAATCTTCATTTTTATTTTGGATTACTACATAAAAATTTCCTTTTGAATACTCTCTAAATGTTTTCATTTTGTAATTCCTTTTTTCGTTCATTGCTGTGGGCGCTTCTCTTGCTCCCAACTTCGCACGAGTTTTTTATTTTTTCTTTTCCGAATTTCAATGAAACTCTACCACGAAGTTGCTCGTCCGTGCCAGGCACTTCGTCGAAGTTATAATTTTTTCGTCTCTGTGACAGCCGTCGGCGCTTCTCCTCCGTGCCATGTGAAACGAGGGCGAATTCGCATAGGATAAATTCTTTCGGAATTGTCGTCGAGAATTATTGCCGAGCCTTTAAGCGACGGCAAATCGTTCATGTATCCCTGAATTGTGTCTGTCAGATAGCTTTGCATCATTCCGTTCAACGCTTCAATATCGGGTTTGGAAGTCACTCTGTGGGAAATTACGATGTCGGATTGAGTCATAACGTCGCTGTGAATTTTTCCCGGCTGCTGCGTTGCAAGAACAATTGAAATTCCGGGCTGTCGGCCTTCTCTTAAAATTTGTATAAGTGCGTCGGTCGAAACTATTTTTTCGTCCTTAGGGAGAAATTCATGTGCTTCGTCGATAAAAAGCCAGACAAGCGGATAATCTTTTTTTTGATTTTTTCCTGAATAATCAAGACCTTCTGAAATTGATTTAACTTCTTCACTTCTTCTCTCCTGCATTCTCTCCTGAAAAAGTTTTCTTGAAATTAAACTTATGACAAGAGCTCTGACGTTGAAAGCGCCTATTGAATTGTACGAACTTAAATCCAAAACCGACGTCACGCCGGCCGAGACGAGTTCATTTATTTTTGTTGGTTTTGTTTTATCTTTTGCGAAAATTCCCCAGCTGTCCGCGGCTTCGAAAAGTCCGACGGCTCCGTTTATCACTTCTTTTTCACTTTTTTTGTCCTTTTCTATAACTTCAATGATATCCCGAATTGTGAAATTTTTTTTCTTTTCCCTTAATTCGACAAGACTCCTTTCAATTAAAATCGAAATTGGTTCTATTAAATTCAATCCGAATGTAGTTATCCAGTCTTCAGATGTTAATTCGGGAGCGCCGAGTGCGAACTTTTCGTCGACGGGAATTTCGTTTTCTGTGAATTCTTCGTAATGTCCGAACGGAACGAATACCTTGACCGGAAGATTTCTGGGTTTCAATCCCCATTCACTAAGAAGTTCTTTATCTTTTTCATTAACATATTTCATTGTCCAATAAATTCCCATCGTATCAAAAATTAATGAAGCAATATTTTGCGAAACTTCTTTTGGCAGATTTGAAATTTCCTCGGTCAAAACTCCGAGGGTGTACGACTTTCCCGAACCTCTTTTTCCGGCGACCAAAACGACGTGACTTCGTGCGACATCGAGATAAATATTATTTGAAAGAGAAGTGTACGGACCCATTTTGACGTAACCTCTGCCGATATAAATTAATCCGTCTTTTCCAAGGAGCTTTTTATCTTTTTCATTTCTTCCTAGAGTGATATCGTATGGCATAAATTATTTAGGGAATCTGGCTTTTTATAATTTGTTTGTTTATTTCGTTCCTATAAGTGCATGTCCAACGTGAAAAACTGGTTTCCCTCTTTTAGAAATCTTGAAAGCTTCTTTTGCGGTTATTTTGAATTTAGAGAGTAATTTTTTTATTTCATCATCTTTTTTGTTTGTTATACCTGGAATTTTCAGAGAGTTTATATTCTTATTATTAAGATTATAAAAATCAAAACTATTTCTCCCTAGAAACTCTTTTTCATAAAGTGAATAAACTTTGAGATAAACAGGGTCTTGCTGTTTTTTTATTATAGACATAATTTTTTCTAATTTTAATCCTGCTCTTTTGTAAGCTTCTCTTATTGCCTTAAAAGGTATCCTTCCCGAATAGATCCCTAAAATGATTGTACCCCTCTTCATCTTTTTTTTGAATTCTTTCAGAAAGACATACCATGGTAAAACTGACCATTTCAAAAGAATATCTTTTTTTCCATTAGATTGTTTTTCATAGTTTTTTCTTTCAATTAAAGTTGTTCTTGCTAGACCTTTATTTAAGAGTTTATTTTGCTTAACCATTAAAGGAGGAGGACTAAACACAAGAAAATCAATTTCTTTTTTAGGTAATGGTTTAGAATCTCTTCCGTGAAGAAGAATTATTTCTGGATTGTAATTTTTTATTGAAGAAATATTTTTTTCTAAATTTTTTTTAGAGGGAATTAAAACTTCTTTAACTATATCTGTTAAATAAATTTTTTCTGGCTTGAATAAATAAACCATTGCAATTGCAAAAATTCCATTTCCCGTTCCTACATCCGCAACGACTTTAGGAGAAAACCCCCTTTTCTTTAATTTTATCATTGCGGAGATTCCTAATTTTATCCACTCATTATCTGGATTTTTTTCTGGAACTTCCATCCTTTTCTTTAGAATTATTTTTCCAGGAATTATTTTTTCTTTTATACCTGAGGATTTGAACAAGTGTCTAATATCAAATATTTTGTTCATGTCTCTTGAATGCAAAAGAAGTTTTTAATAGTTTTGTTTAATATTTCATAACGTACCCGATTTCGTCAGCGTCGAGTTTGAGTTGTTTTTGAATTGCCGGGTTTTTTAATATGTTTCTTATTTCATTCCATTCCCT
>DAIENA010000012.1 GCA_027341315.1 archaeon
TGTTTGCGCGGCAGCGCAAAGAATCATTCCTTTTTTTTGGACTTCTTTTAATTTTTTCGTCCAGGGAAGTCGAGCGCCCGACGTCGCTATCTGCCCGAGCCCGAGCATTTCGATAACGATTCCTTTATATCCATTTTCCAGATAAAAATCTAAAATCGAAGGGTCCTCTCCGGGATAAAATTTCAGGAGTGCAACTTTTTCTTCGAATTTAGCATCAGACGTGCACTTCTTTTTTTCGTCTCTTAAAAAATGATCAGACACTCTTTCAATTCTGTCCGAATAAATATTAAAAAACGGCTCCGCGTTCACCGGTTTAAATGCATTTCTTTTTGAAGAGTGCATCTTTCTTACTTTCGTTCCGGAAACGCAAAAACAAAAATCGTCATTCGTCGTCGCGTGGCCGACAAGAGCGACCCCTGAAAAGTTTGAGATTGCAGCTTTTGCCGAACAAACTAAATTTAATGTTGCATCAGAACTTCCCCTGTCTATACTTCTCTGAGAGTAAGTTAAAATAACCGGCTTACCGAGATTTCTCAAAAAAAAGCTTAATGCAGCAGAAGTGTAATGAAGAGTATCGGTTCCCTGAAGAACAACAACCCCTGAAATTTCTTTATCGTTAACTAAATCAGCAACGACGTTTGCAGTCTTTTGCCAGTCTTTGTAATCCATATTTTCTGAACCTTTCATAAATGGAACAACAACTTCTTTTACATTTACAACTTCGAAAAGTTCAGGATAATACTTGAATAAATCTTTCGGATTCTCAACAAAATCAACTCCTCCTTTCCCGGGATTGAGTCTTGCCGCAATCGTCCCGCCAAGAACGACAATTGCAATATTCGGTTTTTCTTCCTTGAGTTCAATTTTAAAATCTTTTTTACTTTCTTCTATTTTTTTAATTAATTTTATTTTCAAAATTTCTTTTTTGTTAAACCCAATGTTATAACCATTTTCAAGCTTAAGAAGAACCGACCCTGCTTCTGGACTCGGCAGAAGAATTCCTTCGTAGACCTGCGTCCCCATCTCAATTTCAACAACGTTCCCGTAATTCTCTTCTATTTTCATGCAAACATAAAAACGCAGGAAGTTAAAAACTTATTCCCTTCTTCTCACCAATAAAATTTTTGTATGATTTTAAAAAAGAAGAATTCACTTTATCAATATCAAAATCCTTTCCTGAGGTTGAAATGGACTCAAGCTCCTGAGACCTATAAAAGAGATCTGGAAGGAAAAAAAAACTTATTTCTGACTCAAAAACATTTGAAAGATAGTTTTCCATTTTTATTTGCACGTCATTTAAAATATCAACTTGTTCTGCAAGATAATCCAAATTTCCCCTGAGAGCACAAAATTTTTTGTCAAAATCAACTTCTTCGATGCAGGTTTCACGAAAAGACCAAAGATTATTTATTTTTCTCAACGGGAGTTTATATATAATTTCGTCCGCCTTAAGTTTTGCTTCATCAATTCTTTGATTCCCATTTTCAAAAAAACGCTTTCGATATCCAAGATAATTTATGACCGGATGTTCTTGAGGGATAAAAAATTCCTTAAAATTAATCATATACGGTTTTGATGTAAAATCTTTTCTTACAAGTTCAACAAGATAAACTTCTCCCATAAAATTAAAATATAAATCGGCTTTTTAAAAATTTAGTTACTAAAAGGACAAGAATTTTAAAATTTTAAAAAAAGACTAAAAGCTCCGGCGAGAAAAATTAAACTCATAATAATCACAATTCCCCAGTTTATAGGAACAGAGTACTCGGGTTGCCTTTCACTTTTCTTTTTTGCATTTTTGATAATGAATAAACTAAGAATACTTAATATCCCGCCAGAAATTATTCCCCCGATTGAAAGGATTTTTGTGAATGAGAAAAACGGGAAAAAACTAACCAGAACATAAATTAAGATAGGAATTAAAGAAACAAAAAACCACGACTTCGATTTTTTAAAACGGTCGTCAAATTGAAAATTTTCTTCAAGTGCATTTCCAAGCGAAAAGTGCGACGTGAACATGGTAAAAATTCCAAGAACGACAAAAACTGAACCCAATGCAAAAGTTGCAATTTCAGGTGTGCTTCCCCCTTTGAAACCTAAAACAATAAACGTAAACAAAATATAAAAAATTACTGAGAAAATTGAGGAAGTAAAAATAACTTTTTTCATCAAATCTTTTTCTTTACCAATAACAACCGAAACAACCGGAATTGCAGACTCCGAAGACAATGCAAAAAGAATCACTCCCAAAGGAATGAGAAAATTTGAAAAATTAAAATTATTAAAATTTGAGTAATCCACTTTTCCTATAAAAAGAATAAAAATTAAAGAGAGCAAAAGAAAGATTGCTAACACCCCGTATTTTTCGTATTTTTTAAGAGAGCTTGTTCCCTTCCAGAGTAGAAACGACATAAAAATTCCGAAGACGATTCCAAAAATAAGAGAGTAATTTAAATTGTTAAACAAAAGAAAACTTAAACTATTTCCGACGCCGACAAGATACGCAACAATTGCAGAATAAATTCCAAAAATAAAAGCAATGTTCATAACTTTCCCCCATCTTTTTCCAAGATATTTTTTAGCGTATCCGGTTAGTTGATGATTTTGTTTTGTTCTAAGAGCAGTCTCGCCAAGGTAAAGGTTGACTAAAAGAACAAGTCCGCCGATTAAAATTAAATAAGCAACAGAAATCCAGAATCCGGTTTTAGCTGTTACATACGGAATTCCAAGCATCCCGGCGCCAATACACGTCCCGATTAAAACCGACGACGCCTGAAGATATTTTTTTGTTCGTTGATTCATTTTCACCTCCGAAGAGCGCGCTAGGAATCGGCGTCGCGAAATTATTCGCTCACTGGCTAAAGCAATTCTTCGAATTCTTCAGTCAAACCACCGGTTCGATTTGCTCAAACGAGCGCGCTAGGAATCGAACCTAGATCGTCGGGGCCGAAACCCGAAATTCTGTCCGTTGAACTACGCGCCCTCAAGAAAACATGTCAGGTTTCATTTAATAATTTAATGTTTACAAAAAGGAAATTTTTACTAATAACCGGAAGTTCTCAAAATTTATATATTCAAAAATCTAATCTAATTTATGAAGCGCCATCATAAAATTATCCTCGGCGGAGTTTCGACATTAGTCATAGTTTCTCTAATTGTAATTGCAATACTTTTGAACGGAGTAATTGTAAAACAAAATCTTGAAAACGCCGCATTAAACCAAAGAATTTCAAATCTGCAAAATTCGACAAACGAGCAGATAAACGAAATTACAACAAATTTAATTTCAACAAAACAATCACTCAATAGTCAGTTAACAAGTTTAAATCAAAATCTTCTTTCAACAAACGAGCAGATAAGTAAATTGCAAATTCAATCCGGTGAAGACTTTTCCGGAATAATCAAAAAAGTCACGGGCTCGATTGTGATAATAAGGACTCTAACGGGACTCGGTTCGGGATTTTTTATTTCGGACGGGTATGTGGTTACAAATGAGCACGTTATCGACGACGGGAACGGAGGAATTTCAAAAGTAATCCAGATAATTACAAGCGACAACAAAATTCACACCGGAACATTAGTCGGTTACATAAAAGAACTTGATGTGGCTCTGATAAGTACCGATTCCGGATACGGGGCGCTGACTCTCGCAAAATCAAGCGACGTTTCAATAGGAGAAAAAGTTCTTGCAATAGGAACTCCGGAGGGATTAAGTTTTTCAGCTACAGACGGAATCGTTTCGGCCGTGAACAGAACCGGTTTCGGGACGGTCGGCTCGTACATTCAGACAAACGCTCAGATAAATCCAGGAAATTCCGGCGGACCATTAATAGATCAGTCCGGTAAAGTTGTCGGAATAAATAATTTCAAATTAACAAACGCCGAAGGAATTGGTTTTGCCCTCGAAGCAGACAAAGTAAAACTCGGAGTCAACACGATTTCTGAACAACTTTTGAACGAGACTTTGATTAATTATTAAATAAAATATTTTTAAACTCTCAGGCGTTACTAATTCAATGACAGAAAAAAAATCCGAAGAGGGGCTGACTGTAAAAAAAAGTGAAAATTTTACTGAATGGTTTGTTCAGTTAATAACAAAAACAAAACTCGCCGATTATACCGACGTCTCCGGATGTATTGTTTTTCGGCCGGCTTCGTATATTTTATGGGAAAAAATTATCGACGAGACAAATAAAGAATTCAAAAAAATAGGAATTGAAAACGGCTACTTCCCCATGTTCATTCCTGAAAAATTTTTGTCAAAAGAGGAAGACCATGTAAAAGGTTTTGCCCCGGAAGTTGCGTGGGTAACCGAAGCCGGAAAGACAAAACTCAACGAAAGACTCGCAGTTCGCCCGACGTCTGAGGCAATAATTTATCCATCCTACTCGAAATGGATTCGTTCATGGAGAGATTTGCCGTTGATATTTAACCAATGGTGCAGTGTTGTTCGTTGGGAATTTAACAATCCGGTTCCGTTTTTCAGAACAAGGGAATTTTTGTGGAACGAGATACATTCCGTTTTTGAATCAAAGGAGAAAGCAATAGAACACGGCGAAAAAGTGATAAAAGCCTACAACAAAATAACCGAAGACTTGATGGCGATTCCGGGAATTTACGGGCAAAAAACTGACAAGGAAAAATTTGCCGGCGCGGTTTTCACAAAAAAAGTCCACACCTATCTTCAAAACGGAAAAATCGTCGAAGGTGCGTGTTTTCACTACGACGGCGAAAATTTTGCAAAAGCTTATGACATAAAATTCAAAAATAAAAATGAGAAAGAAATGTATGTCCATCAAAATACCCACGCAATCACAACAAGAATGCTCGGGACGATGTTTGCTTTGCATTCCGACGACAACGGGCTGGTCATTCCCCCTAAAATGGCAAGTAAAAAAATTGTGATAGTTCCGTTAATATTCAAAGGAAAAGAGAAACAGGTTCTCGAGTTTGCAGAAAAAGTTGAAAGGAAATTAAAAAAGTTCGAACCTATTTTCGACGACAGAGATGAAATTTCTCCGGGAAGAAAATTTTCCGAACATGAACTTAACGGAATTCCGCTAAGACTTGAAATAGGCCCGAACGAAGCGCAAAAAAAAGAAGTGACTGCTAAAATAAGAATCTCCAAAGAAAAAATTAAAATTAAAGAGTCTGAATTATTAAAAAAAATTCCGGAACTGTTAAACGAAATGCAAAATAAACTTTATGAAAATGCAAAAAAGATTCTTGATGAAAATCAGAAAAAAACAGATAAAAAAAGTGAACTGATAAAATTCATAAATGAAAAAAAGATGGTGAAAGTCCCGCTAAAAGAATCCGAAAAAGTTGAGGAAATTCTAAAATCTGAAACCGGCGGAGCAAAAGTTCTTTTTATAGATCCTAAAAATGAATCTGCAAAAGGAAAAAAATGCATAATTTCAGGTGAACCGGCAGACTATTGGGTTTACGTCGGAAAAACTTACTAAAAACTCAGAAACACAAATATTTTATTTTAAAGCTTCTTCTAAATTTTTTTCAAATTCAGAAAGTTGATCCTCGTTCATTTGGGCACCAACAGCGTCGTTATGCCCTCCATAAGTTGCAAGCGAAATTCCGTTCATTGCTTTTTCCACAATTTTTTTCACGTCCTTACCTCTTATCGAAAGATTGACACGCGCACCTTTCAAAAAAGCGACAACAATAATCTTTTCAGGAAAGTCATAACTTAGTTTATTTGCGATGTCCGCGCTCATACTTATTTCTCCGGAGTATCTAAAAAATAAAATTTTTCTTGAGGAAGAATCTTTTTTGGCCTTGTCAGTCAAAATTTTTAATTTAGAATTTATGACATTAAATCTGCTGTGAAAACTCGAGTTTTCGTTCTTCTCTTCGAGAACTTCATAAGGAGTTTTAACAGAAAGTAAAAATCTTATCATTTTCATAACAAGACCGGTTCTGTCTTTTAATCCCATTCCAATCATTCTCGAAATTTTACCAATCTCCGAAGAGTAAAATATTTTAAATGGATCTTCGGAATCAATTGATAAGTCCGGATAAATTTCTGAAAAATTTTTGTACTCTTTCGGGAAATATTTGTCAGCAAGACATCCGGCGACCAGAATCCATAAATCTTCTTTTTTCTTGGTAACCTCATAACAAATTCTCGTTACGGGTTCCGAACTCTTAGAACTAAAAATCGGGTTAAAATAATTCACTTGCGTCGGAATATTTTCCTTATTTGTTTCATGATGGTCTATCCACACAATCGGAATGTTTCGTTTTTTGACTCCTTCAAAAAAATCGTTCGACACCGTCGGCTGATCGAGAATAAAAATGTAATCCGGATCAAACTCGTCGATTCGCCGGATGTACTCCATTCCTAACGGCGACGTTTTCACCGGAACTCCGTTTCCTTTACCATAAAACCTTCTTAAAAGAAGATAACTGCAAAGACCGTCCTGATCATTATCAAAATAAAAAAGAGGGTTTTGAGCGCGTTCGAGATGTTCACGAATTTCCAGAATTTCTTTTTTTGCAATCATATGAAATGAAAAATAACTCAGTATAAAAATTTATTTGAACACTAAAAATTTTACAAATGAAATAAAAATTCTCGAGAATAATTTTATATTTTCAAAAAATTTACAAACCCTTTTCCAAGATTCACTTTTTCTTCCGGTTTTTTAAAAATTAAAAAATCTCAAAGAAAAGGTTAACATTACAAACCCTTTCCAAGATTAACCTTTTCTTTCAAATTATAAATTTCTTCCCTAAAAAAAGAGAGCATTGCTTCACTTCCCAAAACTTCCATTAATTCCTCGTTGCTTGCGCTAAGGATTTCAGACAAATTTTCAAAATTACCGACGAGTAAATCAACATATCTTTCAAGAAGATTTGTTTTCCCGAGAAGTCGCAGTCCTTTAGGTGAAACGTTTTTGTCATGTGTCTCTTCGAAAAGAAGTCTTGAAATGTTCATTGGTTCGAGTAAAAAATCAAAATCCATCTTTTCTAAAATTTCAAGCGATGAAGAATGGCTTTGCCCGAAATAATCTTTTAAAATTGATTCCTCTTCCTTAGATAGACCGCTCATAAGTTCCTTTAACCTCATCTTAACAATTGTTCCCTCTTTACCCAGTTCGATTAAATATCTCTCAACAACTTCTGAAATTCGTTTTATAATTTCAATTCTCTGCAGAACTCCGCAGACGTCATTTATCGTCGAGTGGCGCCTAAGTTCAAGAGAATTTAGATTCGATAAAAGTTCATCATAAATATCCCTTTGCTTCTCAAGAATCTGCAAAGTTTCTGAAGCCCTTCTCAAAACTTCCGAACTTCTCTCAAGACGGTAAGACGAATCTCCGTAATAAACCGAAATTTTATTTTTCCTCTCTGAAACGACAATTGCGACGGTCTTTGCCTGTTTTGCAGTTCTTTCCCCCGCCTTGTGTCTTGTTCCGGTTTCTTTTGTCGGAATCGCGATACTTGGAAAAAGCAGGGTGTTAACATTAATTATTTCTTTTGCATCTTTAGATAAAATTATCGCGCCGTCCATTTTAGCCAGTTCAACCAGTTTTTGTGAACTAAACTTTGTATTCACCCTAAAACCTCCTTCAACAATATCTCCCAAATTCCCATTGTCAAGAACGATTAAAGCTCCCATCTTTGCATTTAAGAAATCGTCAAGCGCGACACGAAGACTCGTTCCCGGAGCGACCATTTTAAGCACATCTAAAAAGTCTTTTCCAAGTTCACCTTCTAAATTTTCCTTAGAAAACGGTAAAAATATTTCATCACTTCTTGAATTTTCCTCTATCATGACGAAGAAAATGCACACTTCTATTTAAATATTTATTTGGAGAATTTTAAAGGAGTGAATTTTAAATTTAAACCGAAAATTTACTAAATCTTTTACCTATTTCTGTCTGGCAAAAGTCCTTGCAACCAATAATGGAAAAATAATTGACGCCTCGCCGTGAATTTTTACCCGTTTTGCCGTCGGTAATATTTTTCCCCAGCTGACAGCTTCTTCGGGAAGCGCGCCCGAGTCCGAGCCGTCAAACTCCTCGGCAGTGTTTATGTAAACTGCATAATTTGCCCCGTTTCGAAACATATTTGCATTACATATAGAATGTTTCACAACGCCGCCGCCAAGAATAATTATTCCGGTCTTTTCAGGGCCAAGTGTTGTATTATTAAGTTTCCATATGTCATCAGCGACGTCGAGAATAAAATCCGGATTTTTTGATTTAAAAAAATAAATCATATCTCCTAAACTGCCGTCGGTAATTGCAGGACAAAAAACCGGAATCTGATTTTTGTTTGCCCAATAATAAACTGAATCTCGATTGTTAATTTTTTCACCGAGTTTCCAAATTAATTCCGACGGCGTCACTGCCTTGCCTGTTTTTTTTTGATTTTTGTAAAGCTCTTCTAAAATCGGCATTATAAAATCTTCAAAACTGCAGTACCTCGAATTGGGAATAAAAATATTTCCGGCGCGGTTTATTCCCCGACGACGAAGTTCCCCCCCATTTGCTCTAAAATCTCCAAGTTTAAAATCCCCCAAACATTTTATAATATCTTCCTCGATTCCGCCGGCAGTCGTAACGAGGACATTAACTTTTTTGTTTTCAGATAGATATCTTATAATTTCACGAACTCCAGAGGTAATCATATTTGAAGTATAACCTAAATAGATAAACGCTTTACTTGCAATCATCTCATTAATAATTTTCTCAGCTTCTGAAAAGTTAGATGCCTGAATTCCCATTGAAGAATAAGAATCTAAAATTTTTTCATAGTCAACTCCTTTGTTAAAATCATAACCTTTGATTGATACCCCCCCAACTTCTTCCGACTTTCTTAAAATATTTTCTCTTGCAATTTTTTCCGTGTCAATTTTCTTAACCATAACAAAACAAAAAGAGAGCCATTTTTAAAATTAACTTTCTCGAAATGTTTTTAAAATGAAAGAAATTAACTAGAGCATGAACAAAGCACTTAAAATAATTTTGGGGCTGATTTTAGTCGTTGTCCCGTTGTACCTTGTCTTTCCAGAAATGCCTCTCTCTTCTTGGGGAAACGCAGCCTGGGAGCTAATAAAAGGCGGAATAACAATCTTGGTAATTCTTATCGGAATTCTTTTGATTGTAATCGGAATGGGCGAACTAAAAAATTAAAATAGTTTGTCAACGATTTTTTCCAAGTCTTCCAAATTTTTTGCGAAATATAATTTATCTTTTGAGCGATTTTTGTAAAATTTATCAATATCTGTTCTTTTCATCCCATCTAGACGATACATTACTATGGGGATTCCTTTAGAATAACATAGTTCCACTAATTCCCATTCGGTAAAATGACTAACGGCTCCGCTATAATCAAAATTATCATAATACTTCCTCAAATTTTCTAACTTATTATCTATTGTTAAATCTATTTTTTCCCTTACTTTCTGAGAATAAAGATTCGTTTGTTCCGGATAATCCAGAACAAAAATTTTCTTTTTTCTTTCTTCCATAAAAAAATTCATAGTCTCAACTTTTTAAACTTTCCTAAACTCCAAGGTAAATTAATGTTCCTTCAATTATTGCCGCAATAACCAGAAGAGGAAGAATTACAAAAATATAAACTGAAAGAGAATTAATAAAAAATTTCTGAAAAGTTTTCCATTTGTCCTTGACTAAAATAAACGTCGAAAGCTTTATTCCGAGCCCGAATGAAATGAAAATTGCCGGAAGTTCAAAAATCCCATGGGGAAAAAGTCTCCAAAGAGAAAAAATTCCCTCCTGGTGAACACTAGTATTTGAAACAAATCCCAAAACAAAACCGTTTGCAATCGACGACAAAACCGGAAAAATTCCAAAGACTGCCCCGAAAAAAAGCCCCATAAATCCTGAGATTGAATTGTTGTTAAATAAAAAAAGAATCATCTCAGGTAAACTCAGACCCGCCGTTTTTGAAACGAGCTCTTTAAAATAGTTTATTATCTGCATTCCGATACTCTCAGGAATCGGAAGAAAAAAACCAACCAGAGCAAAAAAGAAAAAAATTCCAATCGCAGAATAAATAAAATTTTTTGAGCCCTTTATATAACTAAAAGAAATTTTATACTGCTCATCAATAAAATTTCTAAGATTAAATTTTTTTTTCATTGAATGTATTTAGAAAGTAAACTCACTTTCTTTGGATATTTTTTTCTTAAGTAAAATCCATAAATAAGTCCGAAAATAATTCCACCAAGATGAGCGGAGTTTGCAATTGGCAGGGAAACAAAAAGACCGATTATTACAAGCGGAACAATTGCAATAACTGGAACAATCCAAAAGGGCATATCCAGCGGAATTGAGAATTTGTACATTCTGGAATTAAACGAGAACATTGCAAAAATTGCAAAGAAGACATAAATTGTCAGCGCAAAAGTAATTCCGTCGGCAATTGAAGAATTTGGAAATGCACTTCCTAAAAAAGATTCTAAAATTATAGCAATCAACGGCCCGGCAATAAGACTCACTCTTTTTTTGGGGATTAAAACAGAAAGAACACCGACAAGGCCAAATATCGCCCCCGACGCCCCGACGCCCATCACCGACGGGTCTCCGAAAAGTCTTGACCCTAAAAATCCATATCCAAAAAGACCGGAAAGAATTACAAAAATCGCTCCCGAAAAGATTCCTGCAAAAAGGTAAAACCAAAAAAATCTTTTTGGACCAATTATTTTTTCAAGAAGCATTCCTACAAAAAATAAAGAAATCATATTAAAAATAATATGAGTTATTCCCGCATGCATAAACATACTCGTCAGAAAAGTCCAGAGATATTTTCCGGAAAGTGCATCCATCGGAGTGAGTGCAATTTCATTCCACGATAAAATTCCTGAAGAAATTAAAATATAAAACAAAATAAAAAAAATTACATTGGCAATTATCAATTTTGTTGTAACACTCAATCCCTCAAAAAACCCAATTTTTCTATTTCCTGAAATTTCATAATCTGCCATGTTAAAAAAAAGTAAAGTGATTATTTAAATCTTAATAAAATTCACTCCGCATAATGCCCAAGTTTTTCAACAAAAGAATACTTCGGTGCCCGATAGGGAACCGGTGAAAGATACAAAACGTCATTTCCTATCTTATCAACCAAATTCCAATCTTCCTGACTAAAAACGATCTTCGAATCTTCTTCGATTTTATCCTTTATGTTTTTCATCCAATAAAAATTAATTTTAAGTTTAAATAAATTTAGATTCTCAAATATTACTTTTTCTTCGTGGATTTTTTCTTAGAAGTTTTTTTAACAACCTTTTTTTTGAGAACTAATTTTTTTGAAACTTTCTTCATCTTTTTTTTAGGAATTTTTTTTAAACTCTTAAGTTTTTCTTTTTCAATTGCTTTTCTTTTTAAACTTCTTTTTTTCCTGTCTTCTGCCTTCTTTTTTTCCTTTTCTTTTTCTTCTTTCTTGGCTTCGACCGCCTTTTTTTTACCGAGTTTTAATCTTTCTTTTTCAAGTTCGGAATCAATAACTGAAATTTTTTCGTCTATCTTAGTAAGC
This sequence comes from archaeon, assembly GCA_027341315.1. Classification (GTDB taxonomy): domain Archaea; phylum Nanobdellota; class Nanobdellia; order Pacearchaeales; family GW2011-AR1; genus GW2011-AR1. The sequence continues at coordinate 11,527 of DAIENA010000012.1, forward strand.
GCCTTTTCCAAATCTTTAACAGATTTAGAATTGTCTTTTACTTTAAAAATTTCTCCGCACTCGTCGCACGTAAAATCCATCAAAATCGCTTCGTCCTCGCCGTGCTCAAGATTGCAGGACTCGCAGACATAAAATACTTTGGAATTTCTTAACTTAATTTCGTCTTCAATTTCTTTTTTGTGTTTAATTGACAAGTCTTTTAAAAATTCAAGGCACTTCAAAATTTCAAATTTCCAGAAATAAGTATACCATCCCTTTTTCTTGTCCTTTTTTCTAAATGAAGAAACGAGCCCGTAATCTGAAATTTTGTAAAGAATATTTCTTGTTTGATTTATGGTTATTCCGAGTTTTTTTGCAAGAATAAATTCACTCACATATTTAGGGGTATTTAGTAATTCAACTATCTCAGTTGCCTGTTTTCCGACGACGGAAATTACAATCTCTTCCAGAAGTTGATCCAACATGATTTAATTAAAAAATAAAGACTTAAAATAGCTTTCGGTTAATACTTTGAAATCCGGCAAAATTTGCCAGAACAACATTTTTAAAGTATATTCTCTAACATATATTTAGAGGTATTATATGGGATTATTTTCTAAAAAAAGTGATAAAACCGAGAAGGGAATTCCAAAACTCCCGGAGCTCCCAAGTCTCCCGCAGTTCCCGGATATGGACGACTATTCCGATGAAATTCATGAACTTCCAAGTTTTCCAAGTAGCGGGATGGGAGAAAAATTCTCAAGAGAAACTATCAAAAATGCAATTTCGGGCGACGAGGATTACGAAGACGACGAACCAAAGATAACTCGTGAGGAACTGATTCCAAAACCTGACTTTAAGGATTTTTCAAAAACGACCCCAAAAAAAATTTATGACAAACCTGTGGAAAATTATGCAAAACCCGTCTCTTATACAAAGACCGTCGAAGCTGAACCTGTATTTGTTCAGATTCACAAGTTCGAGGAAGCGCTCCATATATTTAAAGAAACAAAAGAAAAAATCAGCGAAATTGAATCTCTTCTTGAAGAAACAAAAAATTTGAAGGATAAAGAGGATGAAGAATTGTCTAAATGGAGTATGGAAGTTCAAGAGATGAAGAAAAAAATTGAGAAAGTTGACAATGACATTTTTTCTAAAATTTAAATGAAAAAAAAACCTGTTCAAAAAAAAAGAGAAGAGAATCCGATTCACGTTATGCTGACGAGTAACGAAGCAATTGAAGGAAAAAAAGATTTGTTAAATTCCGAAGTTAGCCTTTTAAAAATTTACGAGAATATTTCAAATTACAAAGAACTAAGACTTAACGAACTGAAGAAAAAAAGTTTGATAATAAAAAAATTTTCCGAGATTAACCGAAATTTAAATCTTCTTCAAAAAATTCTCCCTGAACTAAGGTTTCCAAAAATTCTTCAAAAAGAGAACGAAGGGAAAATTTCAGAAGAACAGGTGCAGGTGAAAACTCCTAAAACAAGGGGGAATATTCAAAGCCAATTGGAAGAAATCCAGGAAAAATTGAAAGCTCTTGAGGGAATGTCATAATTTTTTAACTTCCCTCGTGAGGAAACTGCCCTTCTGCAACAAGGTTTAATGAAGTTATATGACCAGAGTTAGTAAATATTTGGGCAGCAGACTCTCCGACGGAAATCGGCGGAGCAAGACGAAACTTTTCCCTCCAAAGTCCGTTATATTCATCATCAATTTCCAAAATTGATTTTTGGACAAATTCATTGTCATACATTCCCGTATCAATTGCACCAGGTCTCAAATCAGTTACAAAAATTTTCTTTTTGTAGAAATCAAGCATCGCCGCATTTGTATATCTTGAAATTGCCCCCTTTGCGGCACAGTGAGTTCCACCAAGAGCATAACCTCTCACAGCGCTCATTGAACTGACAATCACAATCCTCGTTTCACAACCAAATTTTTCGAATTGATTTTTGAAAATGGGTAAAAGTGCTTTCATCAAAATATGAGTCCCTCTCAAAACTATTTGGGACTCTTTTTCAAGTAACTCCGTCGGAATATCTTCAATATGAAGATAAGGGTTATCATTCTTGACTTTATATGCTCCTGCCCCAAGACCAATAGATTGATACCACCAAATCGGTTTGTCTTTCTTGATTTCATAAACAAAATTTTTTACTTCATCTTCATCAAGTAAGTCAACTTGAGAATATTCAATTTTTTTTGGAGAAATATTAAGGGTTTCAACTATTGCTTTTTTTATGTTTTCAAGTCTTTCAATAGAACGTGAAACCATGTGTATTGTCGCCCCTTTTGCGGCCAGAGAAAATGCTGTCGCTGTTCCGATATTTATTTTCATTTCTTCACTCTCAACAAATATGGAATCATGACTTAAATCCCCGTCAATTAAATTTGTAAAAACATGTTCAATGGGTTTGTAACTACAGCCAGTCACAATTATTCTTTTTCCTTCAAGTTCATTTGTTTTAATTAAATTTTTTAGTCTATTCATTTTTATTTTCATTTTGTCTTAATTTAGTAATAATAACAAATAAAAGGATTATATTAAATTTTGACCGATATATATCGGGATAAAAAATTACCTATATTCGAAAAAGAATTCGACTATTTTGTTTTCCGCCCTACGAAGGTTCTCCTGAAAACTAGAATAAGATTTGCCCATCTTTTTTGCAAGTTCCGGAATTGTAAGTTTACGGGGATAATTATAATAACCTTCGTTCAAAGCCAACTTAATTGTTTCAAATTGTTTTTCAGATAAATTTGGGGAAAATTCCAGATTGGTAATATTTTTTATCTTTTCATCTTTTACAGATATAAGTTTGCCGTTATAATATTTAATCGCAGCGTTAATTATTTTATTTAACTCCACTCTATCAAGGCATCCGACTTCCCAATGCTCCCATCCCTCTTTGTCTATATGAACCGGCTTAATTAATATGTACTCTTTATTATAAAATATTTTAATTTCACGACGGGCTTCCCTGGAAAGCGGATGAATTGTTTGCATCAAAATAAAATCTTTATATCTTTCTGCAAATTTAACACGTTTATCTTTTTTTAAATCATTATAAAATTTATCTTTATTTTCCTCACTACCTGAAATGGTCGTGGAAATTAAAAGATTTATTTTTCCGCTTTTTTCATAATTTGTTAGCGGAAATCCAAACATTTCAACTTGATATTTTTCGCAAAGAGGGGAATGAATATCCTCTTTATCATCCTTAAGTTTAAATTTAGCAACCCACATACCGATAATTGTCGGTCAAAATATTTAAACTTTCCTCAAATACAAAAATTTAAAACTTCCCGAACGTTTTCTTTTTGCATGGTAACCCGAAATGAATTAATAAAAAAATACATTGAATTTTTTGAATCAAAAAATCACAAATTTATTCCAAACGAAAGTTTAATTCCAAAAAACGACCCGACAGTCTTGTTCACGACGGCGGGGATGCAACCGTTGGTTCCGTTTCTTATCGGACAAAAACATCCGATGGGAAAACGCCTCGTCGGCGTTCAAAAATGCATAAGAACAGGGGATATCGACGAAGTAGGTGATTCTTTCCACCATACATTTTTTGAAATGCTCGGAAATTGGTCCCTTGGAGATTATTTTAAAAAAGAATCAATTGGGTACTCATTTGAATTTTTGACAAAAATTTTAAAAATTTCAAAGGAGCAACTTGCGGTAAGTGTTTTTGCCGGTGACGCCGACGCTAAAAAAGATAATGACTCTGCTCAAGCCTGGAAGGAATTAGGAGTTCCGGAAAAAAGAATCGCATTTCTTCCTAAAAAAAATAACTGGTGGGGGCCGGCGGGACTTACCGGACCATGCGGACCCGATACAGAAATTTTTTATTGGAAACTAAAAAATAAAAAAGCTCCGGAAAAGTTCGACCCGCACGACGAAAACTGGATTGAAATTTGGAACAATGTCTTAATGGAATATACAAAAAACCAGGACGGAAAATATATTGAAGCATCGCAAAAAAATATAGATACGGGTATGGGCGTCGAAAGAACCGTTGCGGTTTTAAATAATTTAGAGGACAATTATTTGGCGGACATGTGGAAACCAATTATCACGAAAGTGGAGGAAATTTCAGGAAAAAAATATTCTGAAAATAAAAAAGAAATGAGAATAATTGCCGACCATGTTAAAGCTGCGTGTTTTATAATTTCCGACGGTGTCATTCCTGGAAATTCCGAGCATGGATACGTTTTAAGAAGGCTCATCCGACGGGCGGTAAGATACGGAAAAATAATCGGATTAGAAAATTTCACCCCAAAAATCTCAGAACCGGTTTTTGAAATATACCGTGATTATAATTTAAATAAAATCAGGGTAATTGACGAACTCCAAAAAGAAGAAGAAAATTTTAACCGGACCTTAAAAAAAGGATTGAATATTTTCAGAAGTTTAATTTCAAACAAAAAGGAGCTTTCAGGAAAAGAATCATTTTTGCTTTATCAGTCCTACGGATTTCCAATAGAGATGATTGAAGAAGAGTGCTTTAACAACAAAATAAAATTTGATAAAAATAATTTTAAGAAAGAATTAAAAAACCATCAGGAACTTTCAAAAACGGCAGCGGCGGGAAAATTCAAATCCGGATTGATAGATAATTCTGTTGAAACAACCAGGCTCCACACTGCAACTCATTTATTAAATGAGGGGTTAAGAGTAATCTTAAAAGATTCTTCCATTTCACAAAAAGGTTCAAATATAACTCCCGAGAGACTTAGGTTTGATTTTAACTTTCCAAGAAAGTTAACCGACGCTGAATTGAAAAAAATTGAAGAATGGGTTAATGATAAAATCAAAGAAAATTTACAAGTCGTCCGGGAAGAAATGCCGTTGGAAAAAGCACTTAAATCCGGAGCGGCAGCAGAATTCGGGGCGAAATATCCGTCGAGCGTTTCTGTTTACACCATTCTAGACAAAAAAACTCCAAAAGGATTTGCAAGTAAAGAAATATGCACAGGCCCCCACGTAAAAAAAACAGGGGAACTGGGAAAGTTTAAAATTATAAAGGAAGAAAGTTCATCATTAGGAGTAAGAAGAATTAAAGCAACATTAGAATAATTCTAAAAATAAATTAATAATTTAATCCGTATTTTTTTCTTAAATTGTTCATCTTCAGTTCTTCGACGGGATTAAGAGCTCCGACCGAACCGATTTTGTCTGTGAGTGCACTCAATTCTTTCGCATCATTATAGTCTGGGATATTTTTTGAAAGCGAAATCCCGTCGCCAATCAAAATAAATTCCGGCTTACTTTCAAGTTTTCCAATCCCTCCTCCTACATCTAAATAATTTCCGGTACTAAAAGAAATCGGACTCGGTTCAGTCGCCTCAACAAAACAATAACCCGTTCCAAGGTAACTTTCTTCGACGGGACATTTTATTCCGACGGATTCATGATTTTCCTGCTGGAAATAAAATAGGGTTACACCAAACCCTATTCTTTTCAAAAGAAATGCAAGAAGCTCTGATTTGTCCTCGCATGAACCCTTATTTTCCCCCAAAACTTCGTAAGGATATCTTGAGATATTTAATTCCCTTCCGAAAAGTTTAACGGACGCCGAACCGGTGTAAGGAATATTTTGAACAAGACTTATTGCAACTTTTGCCTGCATGTCTTTTGAGTCCGGATATTTATTTTCTATTTCCAAAACAAGAGGCATCAAAAATTCTGTCTGCAGTGAATTATCTATATTTGCAATTTTGAAATCGTCTCTTCTTGGAGTTTCATTTCCGGAATAAACTTTAAATCTTGGAAGACTAAGAAGGTTATCCAAAACAGATTGTCTAAATTCAAATGATAAATTTCCATTCACTCCTGAAATTAAATAATTAAAACTCATATTTTCCGTCGAAGAATTATACTTAAACTCACATTTGTGATTAAGTGAAAAAACGTTTTCGGAACTTAAATTGATTGCGTCGGGGCATCCGCAAAAAATCGATGAACCCAGCTGCACTTTATTGTTACAAAGATAATCTGAGTTAAAAACACAAGCTTCCCCGTACAGTTTAAATCCGTCGGGGCATCCGCAGGTTTCTGGATTTCCAACCAAACTTGCGTTGTCACAAAAGTATGGTTTTGTAAGAGAACAGTATTCGTTAAAAGTCCCATCTCCGCATTTCAAAATCGGGTTGACCGAGTTTGTACTTCTAAGAACAAAAAAAACAACAACTCCAATAATTAAAATTATTCCGAGAAGAAAAATCTTTTTGAAATTATTCGCTTCTCCAAGCACCCCTTTTTTTTCTCCGGGAAATTCATCCATTATTTCTTAACATAAACGACCTATAAAAAAGTTTTTATGAAGGGCTATTCTTTTTTCCAGCCATCGTGAACTTTATTAATCATATAAATTAAGCCAGGTTTAAAATCATTAATCCATGAGGTATATGCTTCATTTATGAATTCCATTTCTTTTTTCTTATCCTGCGTGAGCCCAACAAGAGAATGCCAGCTTGAAAATCTCATCGAAATTCCGATTAACTTCCAAACTTTCTTCCGGTCTTCATCATTATTGAAAAGTTTTGATTCAGTCTGCCCCGCAAAAAA
>DAIENA010000013.1 GCA_027341315.1 archaeon
TCCTCCTCGCAAAAGTTATCGATGGCACGGATTACGAGAACTTGCATCCACATAAACAAATAAAAATTTAATTTAAAATTTTAATTATCTAAATTAAATTTTCTTTCTATAAATTTCACCTTTCGCCAGTTATGATAATAGAAAGGTTTAAAAGTAATTCAATAGTAGTAAAATAATGGAAAATGATATGATAAATATCTTAAGAGAGGGTCTTTCAGAGTTGAAACTGGGGAAAAATCATGAAATATCCCCTAAAGAAAATTCTTTCGGAGACGTCGGAAAGGGAAAAGTCGACGCTCTAAAAAAATCAATCGAAGAGATTCATGAAATGATTCTCGGCCGGGAAAAACTTAGCCGAAAAATCCATGAAGAGGGGGAAATTCTGAAAACGGAAATAAAAGGTTATCTTTCTGAAAACGAAAAAATGCAAATCGCTTCGTCCGACCCGACGAGGGAAAAAAACGATCTTCGGCACAAAAAAATCGAAATTTCAGAACTTCAAATGAACGAAAAAATCGCGTGCTGGAAAGACATCGCGCTCCTGAAAAAAGAACTTCGGGAATACGAAAGAGAATTAACTGAAAAAGAAGAGAGATTGAAAATGCTTGAAAAAATCATGGAGGATGGAGAATAAATGGATAGATTACTTCAAGGCGGAAAAGGGTCAACGTTAAATTACATTAACAAACTAGAAGGAGCACAATTAAAGGATTACCTTAAAACTTGTTTCAGATATTATTCGGAAGTTTTTACCTCAACGGACTTTTCAAAAAAAGATAGTAGAAATCTTCTTCAATGGAATAAAGAATCATACGAAAAAGCAATAGAAAGAGCTGACAATTTAAAAGTTGAAATTTTTCCTTTTGAAAGAAATCTGGAGGCAATGTTAAATTAAAATGACAGACTTAATAAAAAAATTAAATTCGAGTGAGTTCGTAGTCGCCGATCGTGTCGCCGACGGGTTAATTGATGAATATTTAGAGGGTAAGTATTTTGAAGAAAAATTTAATCTTAAAAGAATTAAAAATAAATTGTCATATGGCCAAGGAGGAAAACCCTATTTAGATTTAGTTCCTTCAGAAAAAATCTTAATCAAAATGGATGATCAAGGTCAACATGATTTATTAATGCAGGTTTTTGAGTCTGGAGGGTGGCAGACAATTAGTGAATTAATTCCTACAATGTTGGACCCCTTTCGAGTTTATCCTGCTTTTTATGTTTCTGCAGAGGAAAAATTTAATTGGGGGAGAAAGGAGAATTTTGTCAGTCCATCTTTTTTGAAGGAAATTTCGGACGAGGATTTTTATAAAATCCAGGGAGTCACTCAAAAAATGCGTGAAGAGATATACTCTTGGTATGAAACAAATAAACCTAATCGCGCAAGTAAGGGGGTTTTATTTTAAAATGAATACACAAATCACCGTTGAGGAAATGGCAAGAGCTCTAAAACCGATTTTAGGGCGAAGAGCGGACGAAATTTATTTTAGATATTTAAATTCTGAAAGTTATGAAGAGAAGTCGGAAATTTTACAGATTTTAACCGGGCTTTATCAAAAGTATTTAAACAAGCTTCTTGATAAGAATTATTTTTTGGAACCACCAAAAGAAGAAGTCCTCGTCGGAGAATATCCTCTTGCAAAAGTCAGCTACGCCGGAAAAAAACTCTATTCTTTTTCATTAAGGGAAAACGACTGGCCAAGACATCTTTGCATCACCGGAATGAGCGGAAGCGGAAAAACAACTTTTGCATTAAATATTTTAAGAAACTTTGTAAAAAAAGAAAAACCATTTCTTGTTTTTGACTGGAAAAAAAGTTTCAGGCCATTAATGAAAGAGGACCCAAATATAATGTGTTTTACCGTTGGAAATAGTGAAATAAGTAACCTGTTTAAAACAAATATAAACAGGCCCCCAAAAGGGGTCGGACCAAAAGAATGGATAAATGTTTTGTGTGATTTATTAACTGAAACATTTAATGTTTCATTTGGGGTTCACAAAATTCTTTTGGAAACTCTTGATGAAACTTTTAAGGGCTGGGGGGTTTACGAAGGTTCAAATTTATACCCCAATTGGGAGCACATAAAAAGAATGCTTGAGTTAAAAGCCAGAGATTCAAAAGGAAGAGAAACCGGGTGGTATGAAAGTGCATTAAGAGTCGCGACAGTTTTAACTTTCGGCGACTTTGGAAAAGTTGTAAACTACGACGGAAAAAAAAGTCTTTCTATTGAAGACCTTTTTAATAAAAAAGTAATTTTCGAATTAAGTTCTTTGTCTAATATAGAAAAAAAATTTTTCTGTGAATATATTTTAACATACATTTACAAACTTAAAAAAGCCGGAAAAGAAAAGTCTTCACAGGAATTTAATCATGCTATTTTAGTCGACGAAGCCCATAACATTTTTTTAAAAAGAGAAACAAGTTTTATGACCGAATCTGTAACGGATATGATTTACAGGGAAATGCGAGAATACGGAACAAGCTTGATTTGCCTTGACCAGCACGCCTCGAAATTAAGCGACACCGTCATAGGAAACAGCGCATGCCACGTTGCTTTTCAGCAGCAGCTTCCTCAAGATATCGACGAGATAAGTTCATTAATGCAGTTAAAAGATAAAAAGGAACTTTTCACGCATCTTCCGGTCGGTTCGGCAATTGTAAAATTATCTGAAAGACACAACTCGCCGTTTTTAATTGAAGTGCCGTTTACGGATTTAAGAAATATTTCTATTGAAGACGAAAAAATAAAAAGTAAAATGGAGTGTGTTGTTACCGGATTAGAAGTCGAAAAAAACGACCCTGAATTTATGGAACAAATTGTTTCAACTGAAAAAATTCCAAAAGAAGCCGGAAAAATTTCTGTTAATAAAAACCATTCAAAAATAAAAAGTGTAAAAGAAGAAATTCTCGTCGAGGATAAATTAACCAAAACTCAGGAAATACTTTCAGAATTTGTGCATTCAAAAGTTAATGAAGGAAAAAAATTAAATGACGTTGAAAGGTTGCTTGAGTCCGGGTTACATTCAGGTTACTATTCAAAAAAAGATATTCTATTAGTAGTGAGTAAATTTCTTTCTGAAAAATTAAAGTTAAAAAGTGAAAGTAATAAAATATCAAAAAGTGTAGAAATTGTTGTGCCCCAAAAATTTTCAAATGAAGAAAATTTATTTTTAAAATTTCTTCTGGACAATTCGGGACATAATCTTCCAACGGTCGAATTCTATAAATCAATCGGAGTTTCTTCAAGAAAGGGAAATGTCATAAAAGATAACCTTTTAAAAAAAGGGGTAATAAAAATAGAAGAAGAAAAAAATGCAAAGGGCTGGAAAAAATTAATCAGGCTTTCAGATTCATATTCACAAACTTTAAACAAACCAATTCATAACTAAATAAAAATCGACACGAATAAAAAATCCTTTTAGGAATTTTATATTCAAGATTTTTATTCCCGTTTGAATTAAACTTTGAATCGAAAAAGGTTTGAAGAAAATCTCTGGAAGACTGCACAAGTCTTTTTTTTAAGAGAAATACCCTCGGAACACAGAAGTTCATAACAAATGAAATTCAATTTTACTTATTTTCCCCTTTGAAATACCCTTGAAATACCTTAAAACAACTTATTTCACAATAAAACCAATTCCCTGGAAAAGATTTGGACAATTTTATTTTAGCAAAATTATTTTTAAAAATCATTAACGTTAAATCAAAAGGAAGGTGTGAAATGAAAAAACATCACGTCTTATTTCTTATCCTCATAGTTCTTACCCTTGTAGTATCGGGTTGTGCAGAAGCAGTAAATGTTCAGCAGTGTCTTCCAAAACATATTTACGGTTTTTGGGGAGGATTATGGCATGGAATGATCTCTCCAATCAGTTTTATAATTTCGCTCTTTTCGGATAATGTTCGTATGTATGCAGTCAATAATAATGGAGGATGGTACGATTTCGGATTCTGTTTGGGAGCAGGGATTCTCTTCGGAGGAAGCTCTTCAAGCAGAAATTAATTCCAGTTTTTCAAAGAACCCCCGCCGTTGCCGTACAACCAAAATTTGTTTTTATTCCGGTCGGGGGTTCATTTAATTAAATTCATTTTAAAGATTTAGGAGGTGTATCATGAAATCTCAAGAACCAACTTATTCTTTCAAGGGAAGTTTTTCGTTCCTCTTAATTTTCCTTCTCTGTTTAGGAATTTTTCTTCATTTCGAAGACGATTTAAATCTCGCTGGTTTTTTCTCAACTAATGACGTTCATCCTCTTCAGGAAATAGGATTTATCCTCCTTGTTTACGTCTTTTCAATTTCCTGGTTCGGTTTCGTTCGTCGGGAATTAATCCGGGTTGAACGAAAAGTGTTCGTTCGTTCGTTCGTTGCAGGGGGATTTCTTGTCGTTTTTACAACTCTTTATTTCTTTTTGTTAACAAAGTTTGAAATCCTGAAAAATGCTTCAGATACCACGGGCGCCGTCTTAACATTTCTTGTTCCAGCAATGATTTTCATTGTTGCCATCTTCATTTGTTTTTCAGGAGTGAAACAAAGAGGGATTTTGCATTCATTTATTTCTCTCTTCATTTTCAGCACAGGAGCATCTTTGTTTTATTTTGCTCTATGGGCATTTTTCTCGACGGAAAAAGAATTTGCCGGAGAACTCCCGATCCATCTTCATAACTCCATTCTCGTGTTTTCATTCACGATACGCCTGCTCTTTGTTCCCTATTTGGTTCTAGGAATTTTACTCGAGAAAGTAAATTACAAAAAAATCAAATCTCAGGAAGGAGGTGGGTTATGACTCGTCCCGAAACAAGAAAATATATTCTGGGAAAATTCTCGTCAAAAAATATTAAAATTTCCGACGAAGAAATTGAACCATTGGTCGGGCGTTTCAGTTTTAATCTTGAACCAATAGAGAATCTCGACGAAGAGATTAAAACAATCATCTCGTTAAAAATTCAAGAAAAAAAAGAGAGTTCCTTAAAGAATAGAAAAACAAAAGGGAAAATTTATTCTGCTTTAAATAAATTAAAATTTTCCATGTCGATTTCAGAAGTAAACTTTCTTTCAAAGATATTCGCCGAGAAAAATCTTACCGACGCGGGAGTCGAAAGCGAAATAAAAAAACACATCGCCGAAATGGACCCGTTCAAAAGAAACACAAAAATAGAATTTCGCGATTCAACGCATTTTCAAACCCGATTCAACCAGCTTCGTGAATCTCATAAATAAAAATATTTTCAAACCCCTAAATCAAAAGGAAGGTGTATCATGAAATCTAAACTTAAACTTTTTTTCTGGTTGATTATAGGAATTTCTGGCTGCACCTTGTTAATTCCCTTAATTCTCAAGGAAAAAAATTTCTTTACTTTTTTCGTTTTGGCCACTGCATTTATAAATTTTATTTTGCTCGGAGCCAATTCAATCAGAAAACTATTCTTTTCAAAAAAAGCGTTGCGCTTTGGAGCAGCGGTTTCCATCGGTTCAATAATAACTATTACCACTTCAATCATTTTTTCATTCACCATCAAATCACTCCAAAGAGGAGAGTTAACTCTTATAGAATTCATAGGCGGGCTATCTGGTTTAATGGTTCTTGTGAGTGGAATCCAATATATGATTCGGGCATGGCAGAAAAAAGTCACTCCCAAATTTGTCAGCTGGGGGCTCTGGACTTTAATCAGTTTTTCAGTCTGGTTAAATTACAAAAGTTCAGGGGCACAATCAAACTCGTGGCCGGCATTAATGGCATTTGTGAACACCCTTCTTATTTTCCTCATCATCATTTGGAAAAGAAAATATGAAAAGGGAATCACCAATCTTGACTTCTTCTGTTTGATTTCAGGTTTGATTTCTTTTTCAATCTGGTTCTTCTTGACTCAATGGGAAAGTCTTCTTCAAGTGGGATGGAGCAATTTAGCAGCTTGGTTTTCAGTTCAGAATCAGGAATCTCTAGCGAATTGGGGACTTTATGTTGGAATTCTCGCCGATGCTTTTGCGGCGATTCCGACAATAAACTTCACATGGAAAAGTCCAAAAGACGAACGTCCGGGAGCATGGCTTTTGTATTCATTCGGATACGGCCTCGGATTTTTCGCGGTTCCGTTTCACAGCTTCTCGAACGATGTTCTCCCCATTTACATGTTCTTAGGAGCATTCAGTATCGCGCTCCCGTTAATTAAATATAGAATCCAAAACAAAATTCCGCTCAAAGAGTGGATTTAAATAAGGAGATTTAAAATGAAAAAGATTATATTAATCGTTTTCACCTTCCTCTTTTTAGTGTCTTGTTCGAAGGATGACCCGGTTTTGTCGACGTCAAATAGTCCGCCTCCGAATGGCCCTAATGGATATGGGATAACTCTTAAGCCGACGACGCACGAATTCAAAACTCCGGCGGAATTGTCAACCATCTCATCAGCGTCGGCAAATTCAATTTCGTTTTCGTCTGACCCACAACTAAAAACCGGCGACGTAATTATCTGTGGGATTTCTTCAGCGACGCCAGACGGGTTAATTAAAAAAATCACCGGTTCGCTAAGTAAAATAACCAGTGGAACAACTTATTCGACGACGGACGCAAGCCTTTCTGATGCGGTTAAATCAGGAAAGTTCGAATTCAACAAATCTCTTTTTAATTTTAATCAAAGCTTTAATCAAAACATTTACACAGGAGTAAATATATCCGGCGAATTCAACGAAAATTTAAACTTATCCGGGTTTCTTGATTTTAATTCTCTTCCGAAAATTACCGGAAATTTAAATTTTGTATTCTCCGGGACGGCAGATATTAATTTATACGCAGGAATAACAAAAACTTTCAATGAAGAGAAAGTTTTCTATACGCAATCTCTTGGAGCAATTCCTATTTTTCCGTCACCGCCAATAATTGTTACCCCCGTTATTTCACTTTATGCAAAATTGGAAGGAAATATTGCAGGAAATGTTTCAACAGGTGTTACTGACAGTTTAAACCTCACAGCGTCCATTTCTTATGACGGAAGTCAGTGGAAGTTAAGTAATACTGGAAAGAATGAATTCAAATTTAAGGAAGTTAAAATTGATTTTTCTTCAGATTTAAAGTTCGTTATCGGCGGCTCCGTGAAGTTTTTAATTTATGGAACTCTTGGTCCAACAATTTCTTGCGGACCTTATTCAAGAATTCATTCAAATCTTCAGGAGACTCCTATTTGGAGTTTATACGCAGGGATGGATTTAGATGTAGGTGTTTCAGCTGGTTGGCTTTCTCTAATAATTCCTGACCAATATCTTGGACATTTTCCGTTATGGGAAAAACAGTTGGCAAGTGGCGGAAGCGGAGTTAATCGTCCTCCATTTGCGAGCTTTTATTTTACTCCAAATGCATCTAGCTTAACCACCTCAACACTGGTTGTTTTTAGTGCATCTACTTCTACCGACGATAAAACTCCTCAGTCAGACTTAAAGTGTCGTTGGGATTTTGAAGGAGACGGATATTTTGATACAGGTTTTGATGCAATAAACGTTCCAGTAACCCACACGTATTCTATAGCAGGGACATATTATCCAGTTTGTGAAGTAAAAGATGGTGATGGTGCAACAGCGAGGGCAAGTATGAGTATTACTATTAAACCATCAATTTCAAATTTAACACCTGCGTCTAATCCATCTCCTCCGAACGGAGCGACTGTGAATTTTTCGGACCCATTTTTATTGAAGTGGGACCCATCTACAACTCCTTCAGGAGAAGCAATTTATTATGAGGTTTATATAAGTCCCGACAATGTCAATTTCAATAAAATTATCACAAGCCCCAATTGGATTGCTAATTTTGTCGGCGCCCAGAATTATGTTCAAGTTGGTTGGACTTATTTTTGGAAAGTTCATTCTTATACTCCCTCTGGAAAAGAAGTTTGGAGTCCGGTTTGGAAATTCACGACAAATTCTTCAGGCGGAAACAAGACGCTTACACTGCAACCAGGTCCCTCTGAAAACCAAGATGTCTGGATAAAAAAATGGAAATATCCGAATGGACAAGAGGTTTATCCAGTTTCAGTTCATGGAGATACACTTGGAGTTCAAAACGAATCTCTTTCGGGATTTACTATTAATTCAAAATCTTTAATAAAATTTAATATTTCAAATATCCCCCAAAATTCAAAAATAGTTTCTGCCAGTTTAAAATTATATGGGGGAGGTCTTCCAAAAAATACAGGCGTTCCCTTCTTTGTGACATTAAATAAAATAATTTCCTCATGGAACATAAATACCCTTACTTGGATTAATCAACCCGTTTTTCAGAAAATTGTGGATAAGCAAGTAACAGATTTGGCAAACTATGATTGGAGGATTTTTGATGTAACTTCAATAGTTGAATCCTGGATAAAAGGAGAGTCCTCTAATTACGGTTTTGAGTTAACAATGTCTCAAGAAGGCTATTTTATTTTTGTAAGTGGGGACTCTCAGTATTTTCAGTACCGCCCGATTCTCGAAATAATCTATCAATGAATTTTCTGAACGGAGGAATTATGTGTACCATCATGGATCTTATTTCCAAAGAGGATTTAAACAACCTTATTTCTGGCCGGTTGAGGTTAAGGGAATTACCCAAGAATTCTTTAGAGTTTAGTACAAAAATCTTAACCCCCTTGGTAAAATCTTCGTCGCCAAGAACGGTTATTAGTATTTCAAACTCATGTAAACTCCCGACGGAGACTGTAGAATCTCATTTAAATAATCTTGAAGCAAAAGAGATAGTCATTTCCTCGTTTCACAAAAATTTCAGAAACAGAAAACGCAGCAGGCATAAAAAATATTTCTCCATTTCGGATTCTTTCAAGGTGGAAATAAAAGAAACTCTTGATGCGCTAAAAAAATAATCAAATAAATTTTTAATTCATGGAGGTTACATGAAAAAAAGAATTTTTATATTAATTACTTTGCTGTTTTTAATTTCCTCCTGCGGGAGAGATTCAATTACTGAAACAGTCACCTCACCCCCGGTAAATTCTGAATACGTCTTGAATTTTCAAGTTCTATGTCAAAGCACAAATCAACCTGTTCGTTGTAGAGTTGACATCTACAAAAATGGAAATCTATCTGAGGACGTAACCAATCGGAATGATGGGTGGTTTTATTCAGGAACAAGATTTGAGAAATCAGATGTTGCAAAAATTGTTCTTAGAAATTTCTTCGATCCGACCATGGAATTATACTCCTCAAGAAATTTGAGCCCCGAGTCAAGTCCAGGAATCTTTTTACCAACTACAAGTTCAGCGGGGTCAAAAACCGAAGCAATCATTTATGTTAATTATTGTAATTAAATTATTTAAGGAGGTCTCAAATGAACGATACGGGATTAATGATTCAGCGAATTTACAACTGGACAAAAATCTTTTCTGTAATCTATTTTCTTCTCGGATTTTTGTACTGCCTGCTTGCGCCTTTATTGCGTATCCCTGATTTTTCGGCGCAAAGAACATTTTTGTTTTTCGGAACCGAATATTCCTCAATTTATCCTCTTCCGGTCGAAATCATGATAAATTTATTCTTGATTTGGTTTCTCGGCTTCTTATATATAATTCCTCTAGCCGTCGATAAAACTCAGGGAATGAACTTTAAAAAAGATGATTTCGAAATGAGACTTTTTATACACACTCTCTTCTCATTTGTTTTAATTTTCCTTCTATTGACCCCCTTCAACCTTAATTTGGGAGTTTCTCTTAATCTTCAAACAAATATCCTTATTTTCGGAATTACCGTCGGAGGATTTATTTTTTTCCCTTGGATAATTGGAAAATTTCTCTTTGATGAATTTTGGTTTAAACCATTATTTAGATTCATGATTTCGCTCGGGCTTTTTATTGCCTTGACCGTCGAGTTCGTCTTCGGGTTCTGTTTGATGTTAACCGGAATATTTATTCTTTCTATTTGGAATTCAGTCCCGGGAATTTTCAAATCTCTTGCTGGAAGTTTTAACCAAACAAAAGAATTTTCTTCAAATGTTTCTAAAATAATCAAAAAATCAATTTCCAAAAAGTAATCCTCCCCAAAACCCTCGACAATTCAGTACTTTCTCCGTCGAGGGTTTTATTAATAATTTAAACTTAAAGGAAGGTGTGTTATGAAAAAAGTACTTTTTGTGTTTTGTATTTTCCTATTTATTGTATCGAATTCCGCAGCGCAGAGCGCAAACAATTTCGTCCTTTCAGGTACGTACTTTAAGGCGAACGACGCTGATTTGAATTTCTACGGCGGGAAAGTTGGTTATGTTTCGAAAACATCCGCAAATGTTTTCTGGGGGCTTTTTCTCGAATTTCAGGGAGCAGAGGAAAAATACACGGAAATCACTTACCAAAATTCGTACGTCGGAATGATTACACGCACGAACGAAAAAACTTCTGCAGTTACTTTGTTAAAACTTGGTGTCGAAGCAAATATCTTTCCCGGCGACTCCAAAAATTTCTTTGTAGGGTTCGAAGCCTTTTATATTTCCGGAAAAAGTAAAGACGCAACGGACGACGGTTACGGCCTCGCTCCAAAAGCAGGAATTATTCTGGGCGACAAATCCGTAAACTTCATTTTCGCATTCAAATATGACATTTTAAAATTCAGCGAAAATGAAAACGATCCAGCGACAAAAGGAATCGGGCTTGAGGCGGGAGTTCTGATCCCCTTTTAAACTGACAATTTAAAAAATGTGTAAAATAGTCTTTTGAAATAAAAAACCCTTCAATTAATTTCACAAAAACCCTCGGCAATTCCGCACTTTTTTCCGTCGGGGGTTTTCCTTTCTTAAAAACAAACCTTAAGGCAAGTCCTTGCCAAATAAATTCCCAAAAAATTAAAGTAATATTTTTTTTGCAAAATTTCTCAACCAAAAGTTAACAATAATAAGTTTCCCTTGAGAAAAAAATAATTATCTCCTGTCAAAAGTTAACCCTCGTCGTAAAAAATTTTATTTAACTGCCTTAGAAATTTCTTTCAAATCTTTTTTCAAAATTTCAATTGACTTTTTGAAAATGTCTTCAGCTTTCATTTGTCCAAAGGATTCAACCACAAAAAGTAAATTCCCTGTTTCTTCCAGTGTAATTTTTTTTCTATTTTTTTGTGCGAGACCTTCGCAAAAATCGAGAATCGTTTTTTCTTTGTCGTCAACGATGCTGATTTTGGAGCCTTTTGTTTTTATTTCTTCCTCGGGAAATACTCTTGAAATTTCTTTTTCAAATTCTTTGTCCATATTAATTTCAACAATATCTCTGAAAAAAATTATTCCGGGGGTGAATTTTGCATGCTCTCTTCCGGTTCCCATTCTTGTCCTTCCTTTAAGTTTTAATTCCTGATTTGCATTCAAAAGCGTAAGCGGAATTTTTCCGTAGACTGGCTCGAATTCTCCTTTTATTTCTTCAGAGTAAACGTATCCATCTTTTTTTGAATCAATTTTAAATTTCAAAACGGTGTCTTCTTTCCACCCTTTTTCGAATTTTATAGGAATTAATCCGATTCGATGCGCAAGAGTCTCGTCGTAAAGAGCAGAATCATTTCTTGAAATGTCCACTTCGTCAATTGCCATAACAGGAATTAAACCAGCACCTCTTCTTATTGCGTTGGCAAGAGTCTCATTTGTCTTCAATTTAAAAACTTGTTTTTCAGGAGTATTTTTTATCATTTTTTATACATTTATTTTAAATTTATAATTATTAAATGCTTCTATTTTTTTAAAATATTCTTCGGAATTTTCGAACGGAGTTTCCTTTGTAATAAAATTTAATGTTATTTTATACTTGGTGCTTAAATCTTTCAGGTCTTTGGAAAATTTATTTTTATACTGTTCTAAACATTCATCATTCACGTTATTCTCCAAAAGGACGGAAATTGATTCTTCACATATCTTAGCTTGCCCTTCTAAACTGGAAACTAAAGTTTTTGCAATCTTTTCCCCAAGTTTTTCATTAATATTTTTAGTCATTTTATTTTCTCAAGATTTTAATTCCTACGGTCTTCTTCCTCTTCGGCCTCCCTTTACTTTCGGTCCGCCGCGAGGACTTCTCGTCGTGTCTAAAATATTAATTATTCTAAATCCGTCTCTTGTCAGACTTTTAACGATGCTGTGGGCTCCAGGACCCGGAGCGGGATTTCTTGTCTTTGCTCTTATTCGAACGTAAAAAGATTTTATTCCAAGGTCTTTTACCTCTTCAGTAATTCTCTTAGAGATAAACATTGCAATTGTGGGGTTGGCTTTAAGTCGGTCGTGCTTAGTAATCATCCCGCCGGTAATTTTCGAAATCGTCTTTCCGGACATGTCTGTCACGTGAACAAGAGTATTATTAAACGACGTGTAAATATTTATCACAGCTTCGCTTTCTTTACTAACCGTCGATTTATTTGAATGTTCCGCTTCCGAAACTTCATCGTCGGCGTCTTCGACTTCTTCAGGAATTTCTTCTAAAACAACTTCTTCATTTTTTTCTTCAATTTTCTTTTTCATTTTCTAATTTTTTCTTTTTTAGTTCTATTTTGTTTTCATATTCAACCGGAACAATGTACGACGGGCTGTCGACAACTTTTTGATTGATTAATATTTTTTTGTGTGTAATCATTTGTCTCGCGGTCTTAGGAGTTGGTGCAATGTTCTTTTTAAAAACAATTGTCTGAAGTCTTCTGTCAAGATAGTTTGTTTTGTCAAGGCCAAGTATGTCTGATATCGACGAAACTTTAAGCCCGATTTTTTGGAGCCTCTTAAACAAAACTTCTTTTTCTTCTCCGCTCGCTTTAATCAGCTTCTTTGCCTTTTGTCTCATGACTGCAACTTTTGCTTCTGCTTTCCATATTTCTCTTTTATTTTTTAATCCGTATTTCTTTTTTATAACCCCTTCCTCGTCGATTCTTGCCTTATCAAATGGTCTTTTTGGTCTTGAATACTTCTTGTGTTTTCTCTTCATTATTTCTTGCCTCCTTTAACTTTTTCCGTCGGTGTCGTTCCCTTGTCGGTTCTTTTTGGTTTAGCGTCTTTTTTTTGTATTCCCGCGCCTTTTCGTCTGTTCTTTCTGAAATTTGCCTTCGTTCTTTGTCCCCTCATCGGAAGACCGAGCGTGTGCCGCAATCCTCTGTAACTTCTTATTTTTTTGAGCCTCTTTATATCAAATTCATTTTTCAATTCAAGGTCAACGCCTGTTAAGTGCATATTGTTTCCAGTTTCAGGGTCTTTTCTTCGGTTGATGATAAACTCGGGAACTTTCGGATTTTTTAAAAATTCCCCCACTTTTTTTATTTCACCGTCGGTAAGTTCGCCTATTTTTTTTGTCTTTGGAATTTGCAGTAAAACGCACGCGGCATTTGAAAGCGCCCACGAAACTCCTTTTATTTTTGTGAGTCCGGGATAAACTTTCATTCCACCCTCTATATCTTTAGAGAGGATTCTAACAATTCTTTCCTGACTTTTTTGTTGTACTGCTTTGTTTTCCATTTTATGCTGTAAATAAATTATACTTTTCCATTTCCGTTAATTCCTGAAAAATTCTTTTCTCAACTGCTTTCTCAGGGTCGGGAAGATTTGGAATTCTTTCTTTCATTTCTTTGAAAGATTCGAAAGGTTTTTCTTCCCTTTGTTTTAAAATTTCACCCATGTGTTTTTTTCCCATTCCGGGAAGAAGTTCAATTTGGTGAAGTCTCTTGTTTATTGCGGGGGCTTCATTAAAAAACTTAACTATTTTTTCTTCGTCTTCTTTTACTCTCTTTGCAATAAACTCGTGAAGCTGATTTTTTGCCGTCTCTGTTAGTCTTTCACGTTTTAACCTACCGAGGATGTAGTAAACTTTATCTCGTTTTCCCTCGCCAATGTAAAGGTCCTCCCCAATTTCAATTCCCACTCCTTTTCTTGGAGCAAGTTCCAGCAAAGTAAAATTAACTTTTCCAATTGCCTGAACAACCGGCATCATTTTTCCTTCTAGGGGATACCCGTTCGGTAAATATTCTAGGACTGTTGCATAATCTTCTTTTGTCATTTTCCTTAATTGAATTCTTTAATTGTTGAAATAATAGTGTTTGTTTCATCTTCATCCAAATTAGAGTCGGGAAGAATTCTTTGAACTTCTTCTTTCTCTTCAGGCAAAAAATCAATAAGCTTTGAAATGTGCTTTTCATTTAATTTAATTAAATTTAACTCTGTCAGTTTTTTTCTCAACTCTTCGGCTTTTTTTTCCTTGATTTCAGAGAAGCTTTTTACAAATGCCTTCACTTCGGGATTTTTAATATAATTAAGTGATTCAGACATACTCAAAGGGGTCATATCTTTTATCATTTTTGATTCTCCTGACTTAATTTTTTTAAATGAATTGGTTCAATTAAATATTCTTTTTCTTTTCCCTGATCTCTAACTTTAACAACGTAAGCTCTTCCGCGTTTACCTTTTACGGTCCCGGTTCTTCCCTGAAGTCGTTCGGGGAAATTTGAAACGACGGAAACTTCTTTTTTCACGGCGACAGTGTCGTCGTTTTTTAAACTTTTGAAGTATTCACTAAATTGAATTTTCCCTCTAAGTCTGATGTTTTTCCTTCTTACCATGAGGTTAGAGAAAAATATCTCATTTAAAAACTTATCCTTTAAACCTCTTCAGACGATTAAAGAAATAAAGAGTTCCAGGATTTTTTAAATATCCCCGGTTTCTCGAGAAGTTTCCATCTTGCTAAGAATCGTGTTAAACATTTTTTCTCCCCAAACTCTTTTGCCGCATGATTCACAAAAGTCTATAACACTCTCTTCGGAAACATCCCGTTTGCAATAAAGGCATTTTTTTGTCACATTAGCACCTCTCTTAATTTAGAAAGATAATTTATTTTTAAACATTTATATTTACAAAAAATAGATTCTAACTGGAGCCCAAGTCAAAATAGATTATCTTTTGATTCTTGTCTCTTCCGAAAGTATATTTTTTTATTTTAAATCCATAATTATGTAACTCATTTATTGCGACGGTGGAGCGGTCAATTCGAAAGCAGGCAGAAATACTTCCCAATTCATTCTCTCCCTCTAAAGCTAGCTTCAGATTTTTTTCCAAATTCTTCAAAGCAATATTTTTGATTAGCATTTTGTCTCCCAAAGAGAATCCTTCATCTTCTAGGATATTATAAATACTAGGGAGGGTTTTTTTATTAGCGCCTCTTTTGGCCACTTCCAAAAATACTGGACTTGAAGTCTTTTTGAAAAATCCTCGCTATGTGAGGAGCAAAAGTCCCCTGCATAATAGTAAGTTTCTCCAAATTTTTTCACATCTTTTTTTCCTTCCAAATTTTTTAATTGTTTGATCTTTGAAAAAAATCCTAAACTTTCTTTTTCGTCTTCTTTAAATAACCAAGTATAAAATCTAATTTTTTCTTCCGATTCTTCCAAGGGAGATTCCAAATTTATTTTTATTATTTTTGCTTCCATTCCATATTCTCAGAAAAAGGTCTGAGGCCTTTCACCTCTATCTTTTGATTTGTTAAACCTATTTAAATTTTGCTGAGCACAAGTTTTATAAATTCTCTTTTTGCAATATTAACATGATAATTCCAGTTAGATGTTTCTCATGCGGAAAACCTCTCGGGCACCTTTGGGAAGAGTACAAAAAAAGACTCGAGAACGGCGAAAGCCCGAAAAAAATTCTGGACGATTTTGGCGTCGAGAGATTTTGCTGCAGAAGCGTTTTTTTAGGTCAGGCGGACAACCTTGAGTTAATAGGAAAATTCAAGAAAGCTTAAATTGCTTTTGCCACTTTGAATAAATTTTTTTGAAATCTTTTTTCTTATAAATAATTATAAACCTGTCTCTGTAAGTTAGTCCCTGAATTATTCCTCCAATGAATAAACCATAGACTATTGGACTGTAAAAATTAAACAAGTACATTCCAAGGATGAAAACAGAATAATAAATCCAATGATGAATGTGGATATAATATCCCCCCGTTGAGAGTCTGAGGCTTCTTTCTATTTTATCCCCTTCATATTTTCCAGAAATTAATTTTTGGACGAAGTACCCCGCGATTGCAGATACAAAAAATAAAACTATTTGAAAAATCATTTTTTTAGTTTAACCCGTTTAATCGTCCCGCACGTCCGGCACGTCGTCGTCAAAAATCCGTTTTTTATCCGGATTTTTTCACCGCCCGAAAACGGCGTCAAGCACGACGAACAGAATAATTTCTTTTCATTTTTCAGGGAAATTTTTTGATTCGCGGCGAGTCGTTTTATTTTTTTAATTTCCGCGGGCGTCTTTCGTCGGATATTTTCAAAAAAATTTGTGATTTTTTCTTTCGCGTCGTTTTTAGAAATTTTTTTGTTTACCATAAATAATCAAAGAGAACTTCATTTAATTATTGAATTGCTTTGACAGCTTTTTGAAAATGAAATTATTGTCCCAATTTTTTCAGGATTATTTTGGAAGTTTATTCTGTGAGGGGGTGTATTGCTGTTATATGAACTAATTTTAGTGTTAAGAGATTTGTCTTCGTTGAACTGTGTAACATTCAATAATAAAATTACTAAAACCAGTAAAACCATAATTCCCATAATTAAAATTATTTTTTTATTTTTCATTTTATACAAAATGCGTCGGCCGGGATTCGGACCCGGGTCAACTGGTCACTTCGCAAAATCTGCTTGGAAGCCAGTTATACTGCCACTATACTACCAACGCCCGATATAATTACCTTTAATTTTTATTTAATAAACCTTTTTGTTTTGTGAAAACGCCCGGGACAGGATTTTACTCGCCACCCGCAACGTTGAAAACATTTGCGTTTGATGACGTTAAAGTTGCTCGCCTGCGACGACGAAATCTCGTCTGAGTTTTCAGCTGGTTGACAAATCCAAATTCCGACGCTGACGGTCGGAATACGTTCGAAAGACAGGACGAGCGATGTTCACGAGCAGAAAATTTGTTTACGTCTCCGACGCGAATGGGTTCGCGAGCTTGGACCTGCGAGCAGGTTCGAAGGTACGCCCGGGACAGGATTTGAACCTGCGACCTACGCATTAGGAGTGCGTCGCTCTAATCCAGGCTGAGCTACCCAGGCACGTTAAAAAAATATGTGGGTGCTAGGATTCGAACCTAGGTAAGGATAAACCACAAGAGCCTTAATCTTGCCCGTTTGACCACTCCGGCACACCCACATATAAATTATTCAAATAGGATATTATAAAAAACTTTGGGAGGGGGAAAACGGACGTTTGACCGAGCGATTTCGCGAAGACAAATTTAAAATTATTATGACGAGCGGGGTCGTGAGCAACGCAGGCACACCCACGTATATAATTATTCAATTCGAAGATTATAAAAAACTTTGGGAGTGGGAAAAATTACAACTCTCAAATAAAAATATTTAAAGGAGAAATTCATTAAACTAAAATGGCGAGAATGGG
>DAIENA010000014.1 GCA_027341315.1 archaeon
CCTGCTATCCAAAATTCTTACGAACAAAAAGTAATTCAGTTGGAAAACGATTGGGAAAAATTCACCGGAAACTCTGGATTGTACGACCAATCAAAAGAAATTCTTCCAGGGTGTCTCAAATTAACTATTTAATAAATATGCGAGGACTAGGATTCGAACCTAGGTAAGCGTAAAGCACTAGAGCCTAAATCTAGCCCGTTTGACCACTCCGGCATCCCTGCATGAAAGAAGTAGAAATCTTCCATATAAAAAGTTTTATAAATTTTATCGAGATGAAATTTTATGAATAAAGAAGAAATTAGTTTAAAAAATAACAGATTTGTTAACTATCTAACTCTTAACATAATTTTTTCCGGAATTTTTATTTTAATATGGTTTGTCGACGTCATTTTGAATTTAAAATACAATGGAATGTTCTTTCTTGAAGGAGGAATTTTATTTTTTGTTATCTCATTAATATTTTACATTAAAATCAGAAAGATTAGAAAAATAATTTTAACTGAATAAAATTATTCTTTTTTCTTTTTTTCCTTGGACTCTGCTTCTTTTTGTTTTATTTTTTCTTCAAGATTGAGTCTCTCGATTAATTCTTTGTATCTGTTTCTTATCGTAACTTCAGTGATTCCGGCGATGTCGGCGACTTCTCTTTGAGTTTTTTTCTCGTCGTTCATCAAGGCAGCGACGTAAAGTGCGGCTGCCGCAATTCCTGCCGGTCCTCTTCCCGACGTTAATTCGACGTCCTTTGCTTTATCGAGAATATCCAATGCGTCGTTTTGCGTCGCCGGAGAAAGTTTCAACACTGACGAGAAACGTGAAATGTAATCTTTTGGCGAACTTTGTTTTACTTTTATCTGAAGTTTTCTTATGATAAATCTGTAAGTCCTTCCTATTTCTTTCCTTTCAACGTCTGAAGCTGTCGCCATTTCGTCGAGGGTTCTTGGAATGTTGTAAGAACGACACGCCGCGTAAAGGCACGCTGCAATAACCGATTCCATACTTCTTCCACGGACTAATCCTCTTTGAAGAACATAATTGTAAATTCTTGAGGCCTCATCCCTGATTACATTAGGTAAATCCAAGTAAGAAGAGATAACTCTTAATTCAGCCATTGCAAGCCTTAAATTTCTTTCAATTGAAGTTGAAACTCTTTCCTGCCACTTTTTTAATCTCAAAAATTTTCTTGTTTGTTTTGGCTCAAGCCTGTAAATATCCGAAATTTCACCGACGTTCGTTGTTAAACCCTTATCGAACTTTTGCATAGAAATCGGCGCTCCGCCTCTTCCTTTTTTTTCTCCTTTGTCGAACTTTCCGGAGAGGTCGATTCCCGTGTCGACCATTTTTTCTTCGATAACCAGACCGCAATCCTTACAAATAATTTCCCCCAAATGAGTATCGTAAATTAAATTTACTCCGCCGCATTCAGGACATTCTTTTATATTTGACATTTTCTAGAATATAACCTTAGTAACATTTAAAAAGGAAGTCCATTTATAAAGCTTTTGGTCATTCTCAGACGATAAAAAATAATTTTAAAATAAAATAATCAAAAATAAAAAAATCTTTAGTCCAAAAACCTTTTAAATAAGATGAACCTAAAAAAAATACAGGAAATTCTAAAATGGAAATGCCAATTGATATGCAACACCAGCAGATGGGATATGACCGAACCGCGACGATGTTCTCACCGGAAGGTCACCTTTTGCAGGTCGAATACGCCGAAAAAACCGTCCGACTCGGTTCGTTAAGTATCGGAATGGTTTGCTCCGACGGAGTTTTTATACTCGCCGACAAGAGAAATGAAGACACTTTAATTGTTCCAAGTTCGGCGCAAAAAATTTATGAAATCGACGAACACATGATTGCAAGCGTCGCCGGAATAATTTCGGACGCAAGAGTTTTAATTGACAAAGCACAACTTTTGGCCCAGCAAAACAGAATAACTTATGACTCTTCTATAGAACCTGAACTTATAATTAAAGAAATTTCAAATTTAAAACAGCAGTTCACGCAATACGGCGGGGCAAGACCGTTTGGAGTTTCTGTAATGGTTGCCGGAATACAGGATAAAAAAGGACGACTTTACACGAGCGACATCACCGGAAATTATTACGAATATTATGCAAATGCCATCGGTGAAGACGATTCTGCAATTAAAGATCAATTAAGAGAAAAGTACAAAAAAGATATAACATTAAAAAAAGGAATTGAAGTTGCCGTCGAAATTATGAAAAAAGTCAGAGGAGAAAAATTTAAAATAGATAAACTTGAACTTGCATATTTGGAAAACGAAAAGAGCGGGATAAAAAGAACTGAAGGAAGAAAAATTCTGGAGATAAAATGAGTGAAACAATAGCGAGAATCAAAAAAGGGGGGCTTCATTTTGAAGTTCTGGTTGATTTGGACGAGGCTTTGAAATTCAAGAAAGGCGAAACCGATTACCTTAACGTCGGCGCCGACAAAGTTTTTGAAGATATAAAACGGGGCGACATTGCGTCGAAGAACGACCTTGAAATCGCGTTCGGAACTACAGATCCTCTTAAAATTGCAAAAGAAATTGTAAAACATGGTGAAATCCAGATGGATCAAGCCCACCGTGACGGAGACCGGGACAAAAAGATTAAGCAAGTTGTTGATTTTTTAAGTAAAAATGCCGTCGACGCACGAACCGGAAATCCTTTGACCCCTGAGAGAATAAAATCGGCGCTGGAACAGGCACACGTCGCTATAAAAAATACTCCGGTTGATTCTCAAATTCAGGAAATACTGGATAAATTGAGTGTGATTATTCCAATTAAAATAGAAACAAAAAGAATAAGAATTACAATTCCTGCAATTCAAACCGGAAAGGCATACGGACTCGTTGCACAATATAAAGAAAAAGAAACCTGGAAGAACGACGGAAGTCTCGAAGTAATCGTAAAAATTCCGGCCGGAATTACGCTCGACTTTTACGACAAACTGAATTCTATGACGCACGGGTCGGCGTTGACGGAAGAAATCACGCAGTGATTTCATGCGGCGGTGAAACATCGTCGGAAGAGATTAAAGAGTAACTTAATACAACAATAAAATCTCTGGGAAAAATTAAATAATATTGGTTATTCTAAATTTTCCTTCTCAATTTTAAGGATCTTTTCAAGTTCAGAAATATTTTTTTCTTCTCCTATCGCAATAATTGGAGTTTTCTTGCCTACTAAAACAATTGGAGGATTGTACAATTCTATAACCGCAGTATAAGGTCCAGAATAAATTATCTTCCCATTTTTATTTTCAATTTGGCCTCTTACATAGCCCCCTAGAAGTTTTCCAGTGAATTGTAATTTTTTATCCATGGTTCTTCCAATTATCAAAAGTTTATAAATTTTCCGAATGTTTTAATTTTAAAGTTACAATAAATCTTCAAGAAAAATACGCCCGAAATATTTTTAAAGGAACTTAAACAACAAGTCTAATTAAACAGGAAAAGAAAAAAGTTATTTATTTTAATTAGAAAAATGGAGAGAAAAGTTGTAATTCCGGGGGAAACAATTGTTGAAGGAGAAGATTACCTTCCGGGAGAAAATACAGAAAAGAACGACGGTAAAATTATTTCTTTAAGATATGGACTTGCTGAAGAACAAAACAGTCTAATCAAGGTCATCCCGTTGTCCGGAGTTTACAGCCCGCGACGTGGAAACACGGTTGTCGGAAAAGTTGAAAACGTGACGATGAACGGATGGGTCGTCGATATTGGTTCGGCCGAGGGGGCGTTTTTGTCAATAATGGAAGTTCCAAGATATGTAAACAAAGACGCGATGGAAGAAGTTTTTAAAATCGACGACATGATTATCGCCAAAATCTGGTCAATAGGAAAAAGAGGAATTGATTTAACAATAAAGTCGCACGGGCTCGGAAGAATTAACGAAGGATTAATTATAAAAGTTAATCCAAACAAAGTTCCAAGAATTATAGGAAAAGAAGGAAGTATGATAAATTTAATAAAAGAAAAAACGGGCTGTGAAATTGACGTCGGACAAAACGGGTATGTAATCATAGAAGGCCCGGACTTGAACGCCGAAATTTTCGCGAAAAGGGCGATAAATTTTGTGACTGAAAACTCTTATATAAGTGGATTAACTGACGAAGTAACTAAATGGTTTGAAGAGAATAAAAAATGACAGAAAAAGGAAAATCAATAAGCAATAAAGTAAAATCGTTTGCGGAAGGTATCTTGATTTCAGCAGGAGTTAGTTTAAGTATAGCAAATGTTGGAAGTTATTTTAATGCAGCTTTAAAATTTGGCGGGTTTGATACCCCCCAAAAAAAGTATGAATTTGCGCAAAAAATTCAAAATGATTATGTCAATTCAAATTTAATTTATCAAATTTTTAACGTAGGATCTTGTTTGAAAGCGCACAACGAAGTTTTAGATCTTAAAGAAGGAGAAAAAAATTAAAATGACAAACGAAATCAGCGAAAAATTAGCAAAAAAAAGAAATAATTTGTTAGAAAGCATTTTATACACAGAAATAAAAGATTGCCTTGAAAAAATAAAACTTACAGACGAATTTTTGGAAGAAAATAAGGATTGTGACCCCACATCACTTAAAAATTATATCGCAGTGGAAATTTCGAAGTACAAAAAATTTTCTGATTATTGTAAAGATGCTGAATTTGAAATAACCAATATTAAAAATGATTATCAGGATTTATTAGATAAATACAATTTAAATTAAAATGACAAATAAAAAATCCGATTTTGTTAGACCTGACGGACGAAAACTCGACGAACTTAGACCTATTGAAGCAAAAGTTGGAGTCGTACCGAACGCCGACGGAAGCGCGATGTATAAATCCGGAGACACCGTCGCTATCGCTGCGGTTTATGGACCAAAAAAAATGCATCCGCAACACAATCAAGACCCTTCAAAAGGCCAATTAAGATGTGATTACAACATGCTTAGTTTTTCAGTAACTGAAAGAATAAGACCCGGAAAAAACAGACGGGCGATGGAAATAAGCGAAATCACGAAGTGGGCGCTTGAACCGGTTTTACTCTTGGATAAATATCCAAATCAGGTTGTTGACGTTTTTATTAACATAATTCAAGCCGATGCAGGAACAAGAACTGCCGGAATAAATGCAGCGGCAATGGCGCTTGCTCACGCCGGAATTCCGATGAGGGGAATGGTTTCAAGTGTTGCCGTCGGAAAACTTGACAAAACACTTGTTGTTGACTTGACAAAAGAAGAAGAGGATTACCATGAAGGCGAAGGCCCGACAGACATTCCAATCTCAATGACTGACGACGGAAAAATTACACACATGCAACTCGACGGAAAAATCGGCGTCACACAACTCCAGGAAGCAGTGGACCTTGCTAAAGGCGCATGCGCAAAAATTTATGAAATTCAAAAGAAGGCATTGAAAGACGCAATTGATTTAGAAAACGGAGGAAAAAAATAAAATGGATAAAATAATGACAACGCCCGAACCGACGGCTGAAAGAATAAAAGAATATTTTAAAGAAGGAAAACGATTCGACGAGAGAGGCGGACTTCTTGATTTTAGAAAAATTATTATTGAGAAAAATGTTTCAAAAAAAGCCGAGGGTTCAGTTAGGGTAAAAATCGGAAATACAGAAGTTTTAGTTGGTGTAAAACTCGACGTTTCGGCGCCGTATCCGGATTCATTAAATAAAGGAAATTTGATGGTTACAGCTGAAATGCTTCCGCTTAGTTCTCCAAGATTTGAATCCGGTCCTCCGGGGTTTGATGCAATTGAACTTGGAAGAGTTACCGACAGAGGAATAAGAGAATCCGGGTTTATTGACTTGGAAAAACTCTGCATAAAAGAAGGCGAAAAAGTTTGGACTGTTTTTATTGATATTTATTCAATAAACGACGACGGAAATTTGATGGATGCGTCGACGATTGGAGCAATTGCCGCGCTTAAAATGGCAAAAATTCCAAAGTACGACGAAGAAAAGGGAAAAGTCCTGTTCGGCGAACTCTCCGACGAGAACGTTCCTTTGACAAATCATCTGCCGATTGCAATAAGCGTCCACAAAATAGGAAACTCCCTAATTGTCGACCCGACACGCGAGGAAGAAGAACTTAGTGAATGCAGAGTTACTCTTACAAATTACGGCGGAATAATTTCATCGTTGCAAAAAAGTAATTCAAGAGCGCTTGAGATTCATGAGATGAAAAGAATTTTTGAAATTTCTGAGGAAGTTTCTAAAAAAATTTTAAAAGAAATTGAGTCTAGATTAAAGTAAGGTTTAAAAGACAAAGAAAACAAATATTAACATGGAACACACAATTTTCACAAAATATGAACGGGCGAGAATTCTTGGTGCGAGGGCTCTTCAAATTGCGATGAACGCTCCACTTTTAATCAAAATTAAAAAGGAAGACCTTGAGACGATAAATTTTGACGCTCTGAAAATTGCGGAGATCGAATTTAATTCTGACGTTCTTCCCATTTCTATAAACAAACCTATGCCTAAAAAAAGAGAGGGGAAACTTAAGAAACCAAAAACGCCGAAAATGGGAGACGCTCAAAAGGAAAACATTGAGGAAAAAATTGAAAAGGAAATTATTGAAGAAGGCGAAATCATGGAACTCGCACAGCCCGACGACGAGGAAGATCTGAAAGAAGACTCTGGTTCTGAAGAAGAGTAAATTAAAATCTCCCGTGAAATGCAAAATTATGTAAACAAATTTATTTTATATTTTATTATGAAAATAAATTTTGTTAATCCAAATGAAGCTTACGAATTTATGAACAGTTGGACCCAAATTAAAACTTCTTATGAAATTCAGTTTGCCGGAAAAGAGGTAAAATTTTAATTAATAGGTGAGAACTTTTTAATTAAATCTCTAAAAATCCTAACATTTATTAATAAAAAATTTCTTGTTAGTATATGATAATTAAAGGGGTTAGAGGAAAAATCATCAAAGACTCCCGGAAAGAATCAACAATCGAAGTGTTTATTGAAACCGACGTCGGAAAATTCTCGGCTTCGGCCCCGAACGGGAAATCGAAAGGGAAACACGAAGCAAAACCTTATGTAAAATCGATACAAAAAGACATAGAATCTCTTGAAAAAATTTCTGATTATTTTTCTGATGAGCACATCGAAAAGTTTTCCGACCTGAGAAGAATCGAAGACGTCGTACGGGGGCACATCGGAGCAAACACGCTTTTTGCTTTAGAGTCCGGCGTCTTGAAAGCTCTTTCAAAAGAACAAAAAAAAGAAATTTGGCAGTTGATTAACCCCGGAGCAAAAAAATTTCCAAGGTTCGTCGGAAATGCCGTCGGAGGGGGATTACATTCAGAGGTTCCAAAAAAACCAGATTTTCAGGAGTTTCTTTTAATACCTAACACAAACTCTCCATTGGAAAATAGAAAAATAAATCTTGAAGCAAAAGAAAAATTAAAACAATATTTAAAAGAAAAAGATTTAAAATTCGCCGAGAAAAAAAACGATGAAAACGCATGGGTAACTTCGCTCAATGAAAAAGAAGTTCTCGATGTTTTGACGCGGTTGAATATTCAGATTGGAATTGACGTTGCGTCGTCGACGTTTTACAAGCGAAAAAAATATCATTATAAAAATCCGCCCCTCGACCGGACTCCCGAAGAACAGATGATGTACTTAAAAAATTTAATAAAAAATTATTCAATTTTTTATATTGAAGACCCGTTTGACGAGGAGGATTTTGAAAGTTTTGCTAAACTTCTTAAAACGAATTCCGAAAGTTTAATCGTCGGGGACGACTTGACGGTTACAAACTACAAGAGACTTGAAAAAGCAATTGAAATGAATTCGATAAACGCGATAATCATAAAACCAAATCAGAACGGTTCGTTAATCGAAGTCTCACGGGTTATAGAACTTGCAAAAAAGAAGGGAATAAAAACAATTTTTTCACACAGAAGCGGAGAAACAAAAGAAAGTATTTTAGCGGACCTCGCATTCGGATTCGGCGCCGATTTCATAAAATGCGGAATAACCGGAGAAGAAAGGAAGGTAAAAATAGACCGACTCGTTGAAATTGAGAAAAAATTTAAATAATTTTACAAGTTCTTGTAAAGAGAAGTTTCCGAAAGATTTCCCTTCAATTTTTTTAATAACCCTTTATTCTCCAACTCGTTTAAAACTAAATCAATTGCCTTAAATGAATCCAGCAGTTTCATCGAGGACAATTCACGCGATTCAACATCCATCAAAGAAGAGGCGTCCATCGGTTGATGATTAAGATGAAGTCCTTCCCGGTCATTTAGAATTTCCTGGACTTTGTGTGTTTCGTAAGAAAGAAGATTATAGCAATGACCACAGCGATTTGAATTATAATCTGGTTTTATATGATTATCTCCAAATTTACACTCTTTTTTTCTTTGATTATAAACAATCAGGGCAATTTTTAAGTTTTCCAATTTTTCTTCGACGCCCAAAACGCTAACTTTATCGACCATTTAAAGAATATCCTTCTCGACTTTAAAAATTTTTATATAGTTTAAAATCTTAAAAAAATTGTGCAAATTAATCAGGATAAAATAAACCGAATTGGTGCAAGCCTAAATAAAAAATATTTATGGTGGTTCTTGAAAGACTTAGAAACTCTTAACGAGAATCGACTCAACTGTTTAGAAGGAAAAAAACTTTTGTACATTCCAAACCATTTAAGTCTCATTGACCCACTTGTAATTTCCCTGGTATTAAATCAGAATGAAATTTTGCATCCGTCGATTGTCTCGGGGGAAAACATAAATCGTTGGCCAATAAAAAAAATTATCCCGGAAGACGCAGGAATTATTTTTGTGGATCGCGAAAAGTCGGAGAATGGTTCAATCTCTGAAAAAAAAGAAGAACTTGAAAGAATAAAAAAGAATATAGAATATGTTGTATTCAAAAATTATAGCTTAATGGCCTTTATCGAGGGAAAAAGATGCTATGGACTCAAAGTTATGGAATCTCCAAAGGGAAGGTACCCTAAAGTTTACCTCGAAGAAATTTTGAATCAAAATAAAAATCCGGATAATTATTGGGGGATTAATATTGCGCTGGATTATAAACCCCACCCAATTGAAAATTTATTTTCTTCGTATTCTAAATTTTTCAAAGGAAAAATTTTCTCGTTATATTTTGGATTTGATTTACTTTCTTTGTCCACTCAACCATTAAGAAAAAAACCGACAGCGTATATAAATTTTGGTGAACCATTCCCGCTTAAAGAGTTTATAAAAACGCAAGATTACAAAAAATTAATTGAGTTTTCAAGTGAAGAAGTTAGAACGTTATACAAAGAAATAAATAATCATGAATATAAAATTATAAAAAGATAAATTTAAATTATTTTTTATGGAAACAGGAAATATTTTGAAATATGAGAAGGATAACTTTGCAATCAGTGGAAGTCCTGAGTCCGGCTATATTCTTAAAATGAAAAATTTTACAAATAAAATTAAATTGTTTAAGGGGTCTCTTGAAGAAATTGTTAAATTCAAAAATAAAAAGTCCAGCATTAAAACACTAAAAAATTTTATACCGGGACCCGTTTTTTACGAGGCGCTTGTAAACAAAACTGAAGTGAACCTTGAAGAAATGTACAAATTTTTGCGTGAATATTTCAACCACACCCGGGCAACCGCATGATTTATAAACCTCAATCTCCCAATTATTTTGTTGTGCCTTGAGCCAATCTATTTCCGAAAGGAAAGCAAATTAAAAAATGACAAGCATCTACGAAATGAACCCTCAGGAATATAATTTGAAATTAGCTGAGGCTTTGAAAAAAATTCCTGAGTTTAATCAACCCGAATGGTCCAAACTTGTAAAGTCCGGCGCCTCGAAAGAAAGGCCGATTGACGACGCTGATTTCTGGCACAAAAGAGCCGCGAGTATTTTAAGGCAGATTTACAAACAAAAAATCGTCGGCGTCGAAAGACTTAGAACAAAATATGGTTCGAAGAAAAATCGTGGTATGAGACCGGAAGGATTCAAAAAAGCCGGCGGAAAAATTATCCGGACGATTTTACAACAGTCGGACAAAGCCGGATTTACTGAAATTGCAAAAGACATAAAAGACGTTCGAAAGAAAAAACCGGGAAGACAATTAACTAAAAAAGGAAAAGAATTTTTGGAGGGTGTGAAATAATATGGGAATTAAATACAAAGGAAAAAAAGAGAAACTTACAAAACTCGGACGTCGAACTAAGTGGGCGCCGATTTGGGCAGTTTTGAAAAAATTCGGACCGAACAAACGAATTCACCCGTCGGTTATGACCCGCCACAAAAGATCATGGAAACGAACCAAACTTCATGTTAAACCCGGAATAAGAAGAAAGTCTCACTTCGGATAAATAAAAATATACAAATTAAAAATGGCAAAGAAAAAGGAAGTTACTAAAACAGAAAAAACTGAAAGGGAATACACAATTCCATTAAGGGAAAAAGTAAGGCCTGTCCCCCGGTACAAAAAGACTCCGAAAGCTGTAAAGTCAATAAAAGAATTTCTGGCAAGGCACATGAAAATAAGAGACAGAGACTTGAAAAAAATAAAAATTGATTCTTACCTTAACGAACAAATCTGGATGAGAGGAATAAAAAATCCGGTTCATAAAATCAGAGTTAAAGTAATTAAAGAAGATGATGTCGTTAGAGTTTATTCTGCTGAACTTCCGGCAAATATAAATTTCAAGAAGATAAAAGAAGAAAAAATAGAAAGAGAAGGAAAGGAAGCAGTTGAAAAGAAAAAAACATTTGCTGAAAAAGCAAAAGAAAGTCTTCAAGGCAAAAAAGAAGAAGCTGCAAAAACTGAAGAAGAAAAAAATGATGAAAAGGAAAAAGAAGAGACTTCAAAAATTTCCCAGGAAAATCTTGAAAAAGAACAGGCAAAGGAAATGAAACACACAACAAAAATAAAAAATCAAAATCAAAAAAAGGCCGAGAGAAAAGGTTATGACATTACGTCGAGAGGACGTTAATTATTAAAAGGTTAGATTGAAAATTTATTTCAAAACTTTTCCTGTTTCCAGATACCAAAGATATAAATCTAATTCTCCGAGGTGAAGGCCGGATTTTTTCGAAATTTCGCGAAGGACGTTTTCGATTTCGACGTAGCGTTTCGGCGTCAGAGTTTTGTTTTTCGGCTTTTCAATCAAATTATGCTTTACAAGTAAATCAATAATATGAAAATCAATTATTGCTAAATTTTTATAACCGATGTTTCTTAAAAAGTGCGACGCCTCTTTCATTCCGACGCCTTTAATATTTTTTACGACCCACTCCCTTAAAACTAAATCGTCGTCGATTTCGGTCAATAATTTTATCAATTCATCTTTTTTATTTCTTGCTTCAACGACATACTTCGCGCGGGCGTTCGGGAATCGATGCCCCAGAACGGAAAGTTTTTTTGCGAGTTCTTCTTCACCAAGCGTCAAAAACCCGTCGCCGACGTTTGACTGAATTTTAATTCCTCCGGATGCTGAAAAATTTGCAGTCATAAAACAAAAACAAAGCTCCTTAAAAATTTCATTTGCGCCGGATAGTTTTATTTTCTCGAACTCTTTGTTTCTTGAATCAATCACATTTTTTATTTCAAGATTTTTCAATTTTTCAATTTCATTTAATAAAATTTTCATTTTATATTATACTAGAACCAAGATTTAAATATCTTTTACAAATGGCACGTCCAACCGCCGTCGATAGTTATTATTGAACCGGTCATGTAAGCGCTTTCGCCCGATGCTAAGTAAACTGCAAGCGCCCCGATTTCATCCGGCTTTCCTGTTCTTTTTAGGGGAATGGAATTGTTTATCATATCAAGAGTTTCTTTTGATTTGAGCATCTCTTTAGTCATGGGTGTTTCAAAAATTCCGGGGCAAATTGCATTTGCAGTTATCCCTTTTTTTGCAAATTCTGATGCAAAAGTTTTTGTCAGCATAATAACCGCCCCCTTACTTGCATTGTACGCCGACGACGACGCGAATGCGTGAGTTCCGGCAACCAACGCGACGTTGATTATTCTTCCTCCGTTTTTCATATAAGAAACCGCATATTTTGTAACTAAAAAATATCCCCTTAAATTTACATTAATTATTTTATCCCAATCAGAAGAATTTGTCGACTCAACCGGCGTCGGAAAAAAAATTCCGGAATTGTTCACAAGAATATCTATTTTTCCAAAATCGTTTATTACTTTTTCTAAAACAACTTTTATACTTTCTTCATTTAAAACATCGAGTTTGTAATAATTTGATTTTGTTTTTAATTTTTTTAGAACACCGCTCCCGTCTTTCAAATCAAGAATTGCAATTTTTGCACCTGCCTCTGAAAGGGCTTTTGCCATTCCCTCCCCTAAGCCTCCGCTTGCCCCCGTTACGACGGCAACTTTGTTTTTTAAGTCAAACATTTTCTATTTTATTATAAAATAAGGAATCTATTTAAATCTAATCTTCTTATTTAAATTATGGCTAAAGTCGTCGGTATCGACCTTGGAGGAACTTACATAAGGGCTGGAGTCGTCGAGGGAAAAAATGTCTTGGATTATATAAAAGAAGAAACGCCTAAAACAAAAACAGAAATTCTTAAAAAAATAATAAAAATAATCTCTTTAGTTCTAAAAAAAGATATAAGAGGAATTGGAGTTGCTTATCCCGGAATTTTAAAAAACGGATTTGTTGAAAAGACGCCGAATCTGCCGATTCAAAATTTTAACCTGAAAAAATTTCTTGAAGAAAATTTTCAAAGAAAGATTGTTGTTGAAAATGATGCAAAATGCGTCGCATTGTCAGAAATAAAATACGGAACGAAAAAGAAAAATTTTATTGTAATTACGCTTGGAACCGGTGTCGGCGGGGGAATTGTGATAAATAAAAAACTTTACAAAGGCGACGGAAACGCGGGAGAAATCGGGCACATAATAATTGATGATGGCAAAGACTTGGAATTTTTCTGGAAAAAAAATATCGCGGAAATGAAAAAAAACTTTGGAAAAGAATTTTTGATTAGAGATTTAATTAAATCTAAGGACAAAAAAGCAAAAAAAATTTTAGGAGAAATTTACAGAACACTTGGAATGGGAATAGGTTCTCTTGTCAGCGCGTTTGATCCTGAAGAGATTATTCTGATGGGTGGCGTTAGGGAAGGCGGAAGAAAATTTATAGACGGAGTTTCTAGAGAAATAAAAAAGTACACAATTATAAAAAAAATTCCAAAAATGAGATGGAGTAAAATTAAACATCCCGGAGTTTTAGGCGCCGGGCTACTTCTCGAATAATTTTGCGTTCAATAAACTAAAAATCATTATTTCGTTAACACAAGGTTTAAAAATAAAAATTGGTATTCAAAGTTGTTAAGCTCACATGGTCCAAGCCCAATTTCATTGGCAAAATCCCACGTGCATAAACTCCGTGGTCTAAGCCCAATTTCATTGGCATAATCCCACGTGCTTACAAAAGCTCACATGGTCTAACGGCTATGACGCTAGCCTGTCGCGCTGGAAACCCGGGTCCGACTCCCGGTGTGGGCGTTTGTACATCGTGGAACATCTTTGATGAGCGAGTATATAAATTCTTAAAAATTAGTATAAATTTGTTTTCCTATGACAAAAAACAACCTAAAAAAATTAAAGATTTATTTTAAAGAGATTTATCCTCACGTCTGGAAACATTATAATTTTTTGTTTAAACTCCGAACAGATAATAAGAGATTTGAGCTTCTTTTAGCCTCCGAATCTCTTTTAACTTTAACTTATGTCACAATATTCCAAAAATTTATCTCGGAAGGGAATTTACTCTTTTTAATTCCACTCTTTAGTTTTTTTATTCCAATTACTTTATCTTTATCAAATTTAATTCCAATAAGAATCTGGTTTCCTTGGTTTGAAAAGGATAATATTAAGAAAGTGTTTTTAAGTTCTAATGATAAAGATTTTTATGAAGAGGGATTAAGAAGTATTTATGGTGTTGTTGACCACGCGGGATATTTAGAAAAGAGAAGATCTAAAATCTATGGGGAGAATGTTTTGGCTTTATATCTTTCAATTGTGGTTTCTTTTATCTGTGTCTTCATCTATGTAAATGTTTATGAGATTATTCCCCTCTTTTTGATTTTATCAATGCTCATTTGGATTTTGATAAGGAAAAATTGGAATAGAGAATCTGTTGAAAAAAATCCAGCTCCAGAGGTTGAAAAATTTTTTGATGATTGGAAGAAGGAGGTTTTAGGAAAATAATGGAATTTTATAACATCTTTGCAGAAAAGGGTCTTATTAATGCCATCCCCTTTTTTACCGCTT
>DAIENA010000015.1:0-6643 GCA_027341315.1 archaeon
CAAAGCCCCACAATTAGCTTTAGATGTTTTCGTAAAAGGAAAAACTTGGGAACAGGCGTTTGCTGAAGACTGGAGAAAAAAGAAAGCCTGGAAGCCAGGCTGGGAATATTTTTTAAAATAAAAATAATTTCATCCCAACTTTACAGCCGTCCCGAACGCGAGCATTTCGGACGCCCCGGCCATAACAGTCGACGTCATAAATCTCATTCCGACAACAGCGTCGGCGCCCATCTCTATCGCCTCATTAACCATTCGGTTGTAGGCCTCATCCCTTGATTGAGTTGCCATCTCTGTATAAGTTTTTATTTCCCCGCCTATAATATTTTTCAATCCGGCGGCGATGTCACGTCCGATGTTTCTTGCCCTGACGGTGTTTCCCCGCGCGACGCCGAGAATTTTCACGACTTTCTTTCCGGGAATTTCGTTCGTCGTCGATACGATTATTTCTTTCATTTGTTTTTACCCCCTTTATAATTTATTTTTTCAATTTTGTCTTCTCCTTTATTGAAAATTATAAGCAGTCCTATAACAAAAATCGGGACGCCGTAAATTAAAACAAAAAGTGAAGTATATAACGAAACAATTATCAAAATTGCCCCCAAGATTGTTACAAAAATTCCGTAAATTTCTCTGCTGTTCATAAATAAAACAAGTCAAAGAGATTATTAAATTTATCGTAACGTCCGTCGAACGTCAGTATTCGGAAAATTATTTTAATCGTCGTCGCGGTTTTAATTTATTTTCTGACAAGATAGTTACCTTTTTGCGATTTTCCAAAGCCCCCCAAAGTAATTAAGAAAACCTGTAACAACTTCTTCATTTTTTATAACAAAGATAGACGGTTTAGAACCTAACACCCCTATTGAGACACAGTTAGAATAAATTTCTATCCAAGTTGGAGATAGAAATGATGAGGTGATGAACTTAACTTCTGAGTGTTTCAAACTAGCTCTTTTTTCTCCCGCTTCTTTTAGTTTTTCATTTAGTATTGCTTTTAATACAATTCCTTTTTTTGATCTTCTTTTATGAAAATCATCAAAATAAGCCTCAAGTTTATTTTCTCCAAAAAAAGAGGAAAGAATCAGATAGAATGTATCCCCTTTATTTAAAATTTCAAGAGCATGTTCTCTTGCAGTCTTGATCCCTTTTATCCCTTCGTAAATTTTATATTCAGAATCAATAAAAGAAGATTCATAAATATCTTTCAAATCATTAATTACCTTCTTTGCTTCCTCTTTTTTTTTATTAATTTTATTTTTTTCTTCTTCTAAAAATTCATTAATCTTGGTTGGGTTCTCAGCATTCCATTGTTTTTTATTTTTAACAAGAGTGTAAGAAACAAGACCCTTTTTGAGTAGCCTTTCTAAGCTTTCATAAACTTTAGAAGTATTTATCCCGATTTCTTTTATTATCTTCGACGTCGTCGTAGTC
Source organism: archaeon (assembly GCA_027341315.1). Classification (GTDB taxonomy): domain Archaea; phylum Nanobdellota; class Nanobdellia; order Pacearchaeales; family GW2011-AR1; genus GW2011-AR1. The sequence continues at coordinate 1,432 of DAIENA010000015.1, forward strand.
CCAATTTTTAACAAAGCCAAATAAACTTTTATTTCGTTTTTGGTTAAACCAATCTCTTCTAAAAATGATTCATTTATCATGTTTCATATTAAGGAAAGACCATTTAAATTCTTTTCCCTTAAAGGGAAAAGGTTTATTCATAAATCTTAAGTTTCTTAAAAAGTCATGGAAACACAAGAGTTTCAAAATATAATAAGAAGGGAGGAAAAACAAAATGAAAAAATTACCTAGCGTCGCATATAAAACCTTGTTAGGAATGACCCTCTTTTTAGGAGGATCCTTTGTGGGAGCAAATATCAATGGGTATTACAATGCTAAGAACGAGATTAAGTACTCAATTGAGGAGAGTCCTCTTTATCAGAAAATAAGTGAGTCATTTCTTGGGGAAACTTTCTCAAAAAGAAGATTAGAAAAATCGAGAAAAGAAGGATTTGGCATTTTTGCCATTGGAGAAAAATTAGCTTTCGAAGAATATATTCAATGGTGTAAGGAGTGTGAAAATGTGGGAGTTATTTAACTTTACCACTCGCTTAATTTTCTTTTAAAAGTTCCGGTCCAATTCTCAAGCGTTTCTGTTACGATTTTTCGGATATTTTCTTTGTCCTTAATTCGATATAAAAAAACGTACCCGCCGACGGACTGATTAACCTGCGAACGCGAGACGAGATTTTTTTCGTGAAGCTTTTTTATTGATCTCTGAATCGTTGATTTATCAAGTTTCAGTTTTTTCGAAAGCTCTTCAGTTTTGAATTTTTCTTCATGTTCGGACAAAAATTTCAAAAGATTAAACTCAGACTTGCTAAGTCCAAGGACGCATTTTATTACTTCATCCAAATCAAACTTTTTGCATGCAAAGTCTATCATTTAATTTTTTTTAATATTTCATTAATTTTGTTTTTTAGTTGGTCCTCGCCCATGTACCCGACGATTCTTCCGACTTCTCTTTTGTCGTTGACAACAACGAGCGCCGGAATTCCCTGTATTCCAAATTGTATAGCCAAGATTTCTTCGTCCTCGGTGTTGAGCCTCATAAAATTAAGTTTTCCGGTGAAATCTTTGCTAAGTTTTTCAAAAACCGGTTTCATCATTTGACAAGGTCCGCACCAGTCCGCATAAAAATCAATGATAACAGGAACTTTAGAGTTAACAACTTCTTTTTCAAAATTACTTCTTGTTAATGTTTCTACTGTCATTTTTATAACTCCAATTTAATTACTGCAATAAAACAGCAGTTCTTTATAAATAATGTGGATGACTGCAAAAAAATAATTTAATTTTGCAGAACTCTTTTTATAATAAATAAGATTCTTCTCTTATTTTTTGAAGATATTCTTTTGTTTCTCTTGGAAGAGATTTTTTAACTTTCCCTCCAAATTGTCCAACAAAATCCCGAGCTTCTTCATAAGATTTGAATATCTTAATTAATTTACCCCCAGAATTTTTAGTTGGTTTGTTTATTTCAAAAACATTATAGATAAAGTTTTCTTCTAAAGTTACATTGTAATCATAAAGTCCAAACCACCACCTTGCGACTGCTTCTTCTGATATATCAAAATTGTTATACCCATTATCTTTATTTAATTCGTCGATTCGATTTACAAAAGATTGGACAAGGCTTGACAAATAAAATCCTTCAATATTAGTCAACTCTTCAACGCCATAAGTTGAATGCAAATCTTTTTTGGCAAAACTAAACTCATATTTATACAATTCTTCATCCATGAACCAAAGATTTTATCAAAACTATTTAAATCTTTTCGTCTGTTACTTTTTAAAAATTACAACATTATTTATCCATGCTTTCAGCAACGTTGTCTTCTAAAAAAATTTGTGCAATTCTCTTTGGTAAATTCGAAAATTCTCCCACGGAAAAAGGACCGAATTTTTCTCCTTCCGGCGATTTGAACTCGTTAACTTCCTCTAAAAATACGACGAGCATGTTTTCTTTTTCCTCATCTTCCTTTCCGCCGTTTAAAATATTATTTACTTTCTTATCAGCCTCTTCTATAGATTTGATAAACTCATCAAAAAGTTCTTTTTCAATCAGGAGCATGTTTGAAAAGTCCTGCTTTGAAATTCCGGTTTCGCTTGCAATTAGCGCAAGAGTCAGAATTTTTTTTCTTCTTCTCCTAAGGAGTTCCTGAAAAAGCGTGACTGCATTTTCAAGTTGTTTTTTTGTTTTAAGAATAACATCGGAAAAAACGTCCCCCTCTTTTGAGGCTGCGGTTTTTTTCTCCTCGATATATTTTGAAACTTCTTTTACAAAGTTTTTTTGAATGGGCTGGAGTTTTTCAGAATATCTCTCTTTTTTTGCCGCCTCATAAATATCTTTGTAGGTAATCATCCCTCTAAAAATTCTTCTTTCTTTTTAATTATTGTTGTTCCACTAGAGAATAAAAACATTTTTCTTTTTTGTTTCAAAATAAATCTTTATCGTCGGAGAAATTAATCATGTAAAGTGTACTCAAAAATTTTGTCATATGGAATCGTCCATTTCGTCGCTTCGTCCCGGGTCGCGTTTTCCATTATTTTTCTAAAAAGGCGTATCGAATTTCCGTGCGCCGAAATCGCAACGTTAACTTTGTTTTTAATCATGTAATTTTTGAGCCATTTTATAAACGAACCGACACGTTTTTCGACGTCGGCAAACGACTCGCCTTTCGGAACTTTTACATTATATCCTCTGTGAATTGCCTCATACTCTTTTTCTCCAAAAAATTTTTCAACTTTTTTTCTAAGTTTGGGGTTTAAATTTTCTATTGCATCCCCATGAATTTCCAAAGAATATTCCTTTCTTCCTATTTTTTTTATAAAATCTTTGTGTGTTGTTCCTTCAAAAATTCCATAACTTCTTTCAATCATCCGGTCGTCGACGAGGATTTTTTTACATTCAGGATGAAATTTTAAAACCGGCTTCAAAGTTTCATTTGAACGCGAAAGCGATGTTCGAAAAGCGACTTGAAATTTTTTATTTTTTAATTTTTTGGCAATCGTTTTTGCTTGTTCTTTTCCTTTGGGGGTTAATCGGGCGTCCATCCATCCAGTAAATTTACCGTCGCGGTTAAACGTCGATTGTCCGTGCCTGAAAAGGTAAATTTTTAAGTTTGTCATTTTATTTAAAAATTTCCTCTAATTTTTTTTCGGGATTTTTAGCAAGAACAACGGACGACGAAACGGCGAATCCGGAAGCGCCAAGTTTTAGAGCGGCGTCGACGTCTCTTTTATTGTGAACTCCGGCTCCGACGAGAAAATTCCTTTTTAGAGAATTGGACATTTTTTTTATAATCTCAGGTTTTGCCGAAGAAACAGAAACTTTTCCTGCCACTAATTCCGGAGGTTCATAAATCAAAAAGTCGGGGCGAAGTTTTGAAATTTTTTTCGCTTCATGCAAGCTGGATGCAAAAACTGCAGTTTTTAATTTAACTTTTTTGCATATTAAAACGCTTTTTTTTAAAATTTTAAAATTCAGTTTATGTTCAGAATGGTTAAGGAAAGTTCCGACGGCGCCGTCTTTTTTTATTTCTTCGGGCAAAATAAAACCGGTGTTTCTTCCTGGCGAAAATGCGTCGACGTGCTCGGCGTAGACTTTTAATTTTGTTTTTGACGAAACTTCTTTTATATTTGTTGCAGGAACGCCGACAATTGTGTTTCTATCAAATTTCTCAATATATTTTGCAAGTTTTAAAACGTCTTTTCCTGATTTGTAAGTTTTAAAATTAATTATTATTATGGGTTTCATTAAATTTTTACCTCTCCGTCGCATTTTTTATTTTTTATAATTGCCTGAATGTCTTCGAGAGCAGTATTAAGAATTCTTTTAAGCGCTTCTTCACTGTAAAAAGCGATATGGGGGGTTATAATCACATTGTCAAATGTTAAAAGAAGATGATCCTCAATAAGAGTTTCAAGTTTTTTCTTTGGAAAATGAAGAGATAAAAGTTCAGCTTCCTCTTTTATCAAAAGTTCTCCTTCTAAAACATCGAGTCCGGCGCCGCCTATACGTTTTTCAGACAAAGCTTTGACTAATGAGGGAGTGTCGATTAAATCTCCCCTTGCAGTATTAATTAGAAGAGAATTTTTTTTCATGATTTTTAGATTGTTTGCATTAATCAAGTGGTGATTTTTTTTTGTGTATGGACAGTGAAGGGAAACAACGTCAGAATTTTTAAGAAGCTCGCGAAGAGAAGTATATCTGAAATTGAATTTTTTTTCAAGACTCTTGTTTGGAAACGGATCATATGCAACAACCTCCATCTCGAATCCGTTTGCGATTCGGGCGACGTGACGGCCAATACTTCCCATCCCGATAATTCCAAGAGTTTTTCCTTTTAAATCAAATCCTTCAAGATTTTCAAGAGAAAAATTTCCCTTGGTTGTTTGGTCATAAGCTTTATTTATTTTTCGTGAGAGAGAAAGTATCAAAGCAAAAGTGTGCTCAGCGACGGTGTTTTGTCCATAGTCCGGGACATTGTAAATTTTTATTTTTTTCTTTTTGCATGCCCCTGCATCAATGTGATCAATTCCAGTCGAACGTGTAACAATCGCTTTTAATTTTTTAAGTTTTGATAAAATTTTTTTGTTCACGTTTGAATAAATAAAAACACTTATAATTTCAGCGTTTTCAATAAGGCTTAAATCAACTTCGTTTATTTTTTCTTTTGAGAAAAATAGTTTATGTCCTTTTAGATCATTCTGGATATACTTTTTTTCTAAATCGTTTATTTCAAAAAATGCAATTTTCATTTCTTCGAAAGAATCCTCTTTTTAAATTTAAAACTGTAATCGTGTCCGGAGTCTTTCGAATAAATCGACAAAAATTCGAGTTGCGTTTTTCCGACGTTGACGGCGCGGTGTCCGGCGCGAGCGGGAATGGTATAAAAATAATCTTTTTTCATTTTAACAACTTGTGCAGATTTTTCCTGGAGGATTAATTTTCCCTCTCCAGAAATTAAAAGGTAACCTTCCTTTCTTGGTTTTTTATGTTTATGTCCTTTTGTCATAAAAAATTCGCCGTTAATGTTTCCGGCTTCAAGAACAGTGAGTGTTACTTCAAACGTTCCGAAGTCGCGCACGTAAAGTGTGTAAAGAATGGGATTTCCGCCGACGTTGTTTGTGTTTTCGAATCGGTCGCGCATGTCGTTAAGTCGTCGAACGACTTTTTTGTCATATTCCTTTTTTAAATTTTTGAATGATGTTGAGATTTTCATTTTAT
>DAIENA010000015.1:6741-13033 GCA_027341315.1 archaeon
ATGTCGTTAAGTCGTCGAACGACTTTTTTGTCATATTCCTTTTTTAAATTTTTGAATGATGTTGAGATTTTCATTTTAGTTTTAATTTCCATACACAAAATATAGGTTTTTCTGAAAATTCCTTATACTCTTTTGGAAAAAGTTTTTTTGCTTTTTTATCAGGGAAACAATCTTTATAATCAACTATTTCAAAACCATTAGTTAAGATATCTTTTATTATCTGTTCATAAGTTTTATGGTATGCAGGGATTTTCATTTTTTTGTTTTTGTTATCTGACCATGGCCAATAAGTTTTTTTATCGTGAAAATAGTCCTTACCAAACCTCATTTCAGCTACAGGGTTACCCGTCGAGAATATAAAAACTCCTCCTTTTTTTAGGACTCTTTTTATTTCATCAAACATTTTATTCCAATCTTTTAGATAATGAACAACTAGTGAAGAAGTTACAATGTCAAATTTTTCATTAAATGGAATTTTGTAGCCAGAGCCAATTTTTAATTCCAATATGGGATTTTCCCTTTTTGCAATAACTAACATTTCAGGGGATATGTCAAAACCTTTTACTTTAGCTCCTTTTTTGGTTAATAACTTCGCGTAAATTCCTGTTCCGCATCCAAAATCTAAAATTTTTTTATTTTTTACATTTCCTAATAATTTTAAGGTCGAAGGCATTTCTAATAACTCATTAAAAAACCATCCATAAGGATTTTCTTTTGTACGCATATTGTGATATTTTTCTGCAGAGAGTGCGTAATTCTTTAATACCTCTTTTTCGTCTTCTTTCATCTCCAAATTACCTTCTTAATTTTTTTAGCGAGTCCGACAGGGTCCTTTGATTTCCAGACATTTCGTCCAACGGCAATTCCGGCGCCGCCAACACCAACAATATCTTTTACCTCTTTAAGAAAATTTTTCTCATCGGTTTTAACTCCGCCGGCAATTACAACTTTTGTTTTCCCGGCTGACTTTACTGCCCAAGCCAAATCTTTTTTATTCCCGTTGTATTCGAGTTTTACAATATCGGCGCCAATTTCGAGTCCGACGCGTGCGGCGTAAGCCATGAGTTCGGATTTTTTTCTGTTTAACGTTGCTTTTCCACGCGGGTAAATCCATGCGATAACTGTCAATCCTTTTTTATGTGCAACTTCTTCTATTTTTGCAAATTCTTTCATCATTAACGGATCAAATTCACTTCCTAAATAAATTGTGTATCCAACGGCGCTTGCACCTAATTTTATGGCCTCATCGACGCTGCAAATTTGTTCCGACATCGGTTCGCCCTGACGAATGTTTGCTTTCCCGTTGAGTTTTATGATTAACGGAACTTTTGATTTTTTTATTTCTTTGCTGTATTTTTCTGCAATTCCTTTTTGAAAAATTATTGCATTAAATTTTCCTTTTTTAGCAATTTCAAGGATATACCTGGGGTCAACATTTTCGTCGTTAAATTCCACCGGACCGTGTTCAAGGCCTTGGTCATAAGCAAGAAACATCGCTTTTCCATTTTTCATTATTTTTGAAATATTTGTTTTCATTTCAATTTTCTCCTTAACAAATTATTTTTTGCTCCAAAATGTTTTATTACCGCTTCGCTTTCGTCGAGTCCGAGTTTTAAACTTTCGTCGATAGAACGTCCGACAATTTGCCCGGCGACGAAGCCCGAAGCAAATGCGTCTCCTGCACCGGTTTTTTCGACAACTTTTATTTTTCGGGGGGAAATAGAATAATTTTTCTTTCCATCGTAAGCGTAAACCGTTTCTTTGTCGTTTGTGATAACAACAATTTTAGGTCCAAGTTTTTTTAATCCGGCAAGAAGATTGTTTTCTTTAGTCAAAAGTTTTGCTTCCTCCTTATTCAAAATCAAAATGTCCGTTAATTTCAGAATTTCGGCAATGTTTTCTTTTTTTATTAGATAACTACTGGGATTAAATGCAATTTTTACGCCGTTTTCATGAAAAATTTTTGCAACCTTTTTTTGGGTTTCCAGGCTTTTTCCAAGAGATGACGAAAGATACACCCATTTTGTTTTTATTTTTTTTATTTTAATTTCATCAAATTTTAAACTGTCGCTAATTCCTTTGTAAGTCAGAACTGTTCGGTCTTTTTCCTTGCTGTCAAGAATTATTGAATACCCTCCGGAAGAATCTGAATTCTTTTCGACTGCTCCAAGAAATTTAACTTTCTCTTTTTTTAACAACTCTAAAATATTTTTCCCGCCAAAACTGTTGTCAAGTTTTCCTATAAAACCGGTTTTGAATCCAAGTCTTGAAAATGCAACCGCAGTATTTGTTCCACCGCCACCGACGGAAAATTTTAAATCTTTAAGTAAAATTTTATCCCCGACGGGATAAGCCATAAACTTTCCTTTTTCTGATAGACCTGTCTCTGCAAACATATCAATCGTCGCAGAACCGAAAGTTATAACGTCAAACATTTTCACCTCTTATTAAACAGTCTTTTCTCGAATAAAAAGGTTTTGATTTATAAAATTCATAAAAAGAAAAAATTATATACTTTGAGGATATTAAGTTTTCATGGAGTGGAACGAATTTAATAAAGGAGTTTTTCTTGTCAATGTTTTGGGAATTATTTATAACAAATCGAAGAATGAAATTTTAATTGGAGAAAGAGCGGACGACCCTTACATAAAAAATCTCTCGTGGACTTTTCCGGGTGGAAGGCCGGCTTACAAAGACGACTTGGAAGTTTATCTGAAAAATGAAATAAAGAAAAAAACCGGGCTTGATGTTAATGTGAAAAAAGTTATATTTGCCAAAACATATCCAGAAAGACGTGAGTTTCTTTCAATTTATTATTTATGTGAACCCGTCGGTGGCGAAGAGAAAGCCGGCGAAAAATTTGTCAGGATAAAATGGATAAACCCAACAGAAGTTAAAAATTATTTTACAACTTCCATTCATCCTGTGTTATTTGATTTTTTGAAGAATATAAAAAGTTAATTTATTTTTTGTAAAATCCTAGCGCTGCAAGACCAGGGAGTTTTTTTCCGGCAATAAATTGCAGCAAAGCGCCGCCGGACAAACTTACATAACCGAATTTTTTACTTGATATTCCGGACATTTTCATTGCTGCGTCAAGGTCTCCTCCGCCAAGAAGGGAAAATGCAGAGCTTTCAGAAATTGCCCTTAATATTTCGCTCGTCCCTTTTAAAAAATTTTTTTTAGTGTAATATCCGGCCGGTCCTTTGACATAAACTGATTTTGCTTTTTTTATTTCCTGAATATATTTTTTTATTGTTTCAGAGCCAATGTCATAAGTTTCAAAATTATTTGGAAATTTTTTAATTTCTAAATTTATTCTTTTTCCTTTTTCGTCGACTGCAAAATCAACCGGTAATTCGACATATTTTTCATATTTTTTTAATTTTATTTTTAAATTTTTAAGTATTTTATTATAATTTTTTATATTTTTTTTAAGATAATTTTCTTCAGCACCAAGTTTTATTCCTGAAGCAACAAGGCACATTGGTCCAAAAAGTCCGCACGTAAGAATCTTATTTTTCCCAATAAGGTGGATGTTGTCATCAGGCTTTGCTCCGCCGAGAATATAAACACAATTTTTAAGTTTTATTTTTTTTAGCCCGTTTAATTCTTTTTCAAGAATTGGTCCGGCATAACTTTCCATGTATTTTGGAAAACTGACTACCGATGCCTGGGCCCGGTGAGAAACGGACAATGCATCGTTAACGTAAACGTCGCAAAGCGAGCTCAAAACATCGACAAATTTAGTCTTACCTGTCATAAATTCTTCTTTCAAAAAGCGGACATTTTCTAAAAGTAGCGCCTCGCCGTTTTTTAGAGATTGAATCTCTTTTTTTGCTTTATATCCGTAAATGTCGTCGACAAATTTTATTTTTGTTATTTTATTTATTAATTTTGCATGTTGGTTTAATGAAATAAAATCACTTTTTCCGGGTCTACTCTGATGAGCAAGAACAACAATTTTTGCATGTCTTTTTTTAAGAGATTTAATCGTTTCTGCCGTTGCTTTTATCCTGTCTGACATTAAAACTTTTTTTTTAATCACTTCAGAATTTATGTCTGCTCTTAATAAAATTGTTTTTCCCTTCACATCTTTTTCAGAAATAAATTTCATTTTAATTTACAAAAACTTTTGTAAGATTTTAGCAAACTCTGCAAGTCTATGAGAATATCCGTATTCATTGTCGTACCATGAAAGAACTTTAACAGTATTTCCAATCAGCATTGTCGACAATCCGTCAACTATTGAAGAATTTGTGTTTCCGATTACGTCACTCGAAACGATTTCGTCGTCGGTATATTCAAGAATTCCTTTAAGTTTTCCAGTTGATTCTTTTTTAAGAATTGAATTTACCTCTTTAACATCTCTTGGAGTTTTTTCTAACTCTGCGACAAAATCAACAATACTTCCTGCTGGAACGGGAACTCTCATGGCAAGACCGTCGAGTTTTCCTTTCAGACTTGGAATTACTTCAACAACCGATTTCGTTGCACCGGAAGTTGTCGGAACAATATTTACCGCGGCGGCCCTTCCACGTCGGAGTTTTTTATCCGGTTTGTCAACAAGACCCTGCGAAGCGGTGTAAGCGTGAACTGTTGTCATGAATCCTTTTTTTATGCCATAATTTTCATCTAAAACTTTTGCAACGACTGCAAGGCAATTAGTTGTGCAGCTTCCCATAGAAATAATTTTATCGCTTTTTTTTAACACTTCTTCATTAACTCCGATAACAATTGTTTTATCCGGGTTTTTTGCCGGCGCCGAAATAATTACTTTCTTTGCTCCTGCATTTATATGTTTCATTGCGCCATCGCGATCCGTAAAAAATCCGGTCGATTCAATAACAACGTCGACGCCGAGTTTTTTCCATGGAAGTTTTTCAGGGTCTTTCTCGGAAAAAACAGGAATTTTTTTGCTTCCGAGTTTTATAAAACCCTCACCTGCTTCAACTTTTTCGTCGAGAGTTCCGTGGACCGAATCATATTTTATTAAATATGCAAGAGTTTTTGTGTCAGTCAAATCATTAAACGCGACAAAATTTAAACCAAGTTTCAAACCGTTTCTTAGAACAAGTCTTCCAATTCTTCCAAGCCCGTTAATTGCAATTTTCATCTCTTATACTAAAATAAAGGTGAATTCATTTTAAAAAACTTGTGAACTTGAGAAAACCAAAAATTATTTAAGATTTGGTGCCTTTAAAAATAAGTTCAATTTAGGTTGAACATCGAGGTAAAAATTTTAATATTTTTACCCCTCTAAAAATTTAATTTTATTAATCCAAAGATTTTTAAATGCTGTAAAAATGATATGTTGTGAAAAATGGAAGCCAAAACATTAACCGGAGAATTAAATGTTGCAAGAAAATACTTTGAATCAAGAAAGATTTCAAGGAATTTAGACTCTTATGGCAAGAGCCTTTCCGCAATTCATTTAAAAAAATATCTTCCAAAAGAATTCGAAAATCCGAAAGAATTTAAGGAAAATCTTGAAACTAAGGCAAGGCTATATTTTAATTTCAGACATTTTTTTGAGGGGGTAACTAATAATCTCCCCATTTCAGATCCATTTTATCGAGGATATGCAGATAATGTCGATTTATACTTTGAAAAACTCTATAAAGAATTAGGATTATGAATTAGTCGTAATTATAAAAAAGTAACATATCGGAAAGTTTATAAACTTTAATAACCTAAAAGGGGGATGAATGAACAAGAACAATTAAAGTATAATTACCATTTATATTTAGAGATTGCAAAAGGGCTTCCTCAACAGATGAAAAATTGTGGAGCTTTTAGATTAGGATTCTATTTAAATAATCGAGAAGGATTTTTTCTAAGCAATGGAAAAATCCAAACAGATATACCTTTCGAATATTGCAATCTCAATGAAGTAAATAAAATTCTCGAATTTTATTTTAGTCATGATAAACCCATTAATAATCTAAAACAAGTTTCTCCTTCTCAAATGGAAAAATTAAAAGATGCAATAAAAAATGCTCAAGGAAGTTTGGAAGAATTATTTTTTTATGACAAAGATAATTAATTTTTTTTAACTTCGATTTTCTTCTCACCATTCATGTAATTTTGCAAAACCGCAGGGATTAAAATCGAACCGTCTTTTTGTTGAAAATTCTCCATTAAAGCAATTAATGCCCGTGGAGAAGCAATAACTGTGTTGTTAAGTGTGTGAACAAAATAAGTTTTACCGTTTTTTTCGGCCCGGATATTAAGCCTTCTTGCCTGCGCGTCTGTTAAATTCGAGCAACTTCCAACTTCAAAATATTTTTTT
>DAIENA010000015.1:13043-13839 GCA_027341315.1 archaeon
TCCAAGCCCGTTAATTGCAATTTTCATCTCTTATACTAAAATAAAGGTGAATTCATTTTAAAAAACTTGTGAACTTGGGAAAACCAAAAATTATTTAAGATTCGGTGTCTTTAGAAATAAGTTCAATTTAGGTTGAACATCGGGGTAAAAATTTTAATATTTTTACCCCTCTGAGAATTTAATTTTATTAATCCAAAGATTTTTAAACTGACTAAAAATGATATGTTGTGAAAATGGAAGCTAAAACATTAACAGGAGAATTAAATGTTGCAAGAAGATATTTCGAATCAAAAAAGACTTCAAATAATCTGGATTCTTATGGCAAGAGCCTTTTTGCAACCCACTTAAAAAAAAGTCTTCCACCAGAATTCCAGGACCCTAAGGATTTTAAAGGAAATCTTGAAGCTAAATTGAAAAGATATTTTGATTTTAGGAATTTTTTCGAGGAAGTAACTAAAGACCTTCCTCTTTCAGACCCGTTTTATAAAGCGTACATGGATAATGTTGATTTATACTTTGAAAAACTCTATAAAGAATTAGGATTGTAAATTATTTCTTGACTTCGATTTTCTTCTCGCCATTCATGTAATTTTGCAAAACCGAAGGGATTAAAATCGAACCGTCTTTTTGTTGAAAATTTTCCATTAAAGCAATTAATGCCCGTGGAGAAGCAATAACTGTGTTGTTAAGTGTGTGAACAAAATAAGTTTTACCGTTTTTTTCGGCCCGGATATTAAGCCTTCTTGCCTGCGCGTCTGTTAAATTCGAGCAACTTCCAACTTCAAAATATTTTTTT
>DAIENA010000016.1 GCA_027341315.1 archaeon
AACTCCCGCGAGTCCGACAATCAGTCCGGAAATTACTAATAAAAAGAGAAGAACGCCTTTCAAACCCCTTTTGCGGTTTGATTCTTTCATGCAAAAACACGTCACTATTTATTTATAAACTTATCGCGACAGCGACGGATGAAAAAAATTTCATACGTCATTTTTTTACTAATTTACCGACGGAAAACACGAAAATCACCGACGTATGAAAAAATTTTCATTTGAGAAACTTTTCCATATTTTTTATTTTTTTGTTTATTGCTCTTGAAAAGTTTGAAATCGTTTGGGCCCTGTCAAGAAAGTTCAAAAGAGAAACTGAATACGTGTCTCCCAGTTCAATAAACCCGTCAATGTCACAATTTGAAGAAATTTTTTCCTTAAGTTTCCAGTCTGAAAAATCAAGTCTTTGATAAAGTTCATCCAAACTTGAAAGGCCATTCATATACCCCTTAAATAAAACAACAGTTTCATAATCTAATAAATTATTGGCCCTAAGTCTTGAAAGCCTTATCTGAAAACTTTCCTGTTCCTGCATGAACTTCTCAACCTTTTCCTTCATCTCATTCAAAGTTTCGTTTGTTCTTATCACACTATATTATATGCATCCAATCTTTAAGATTTTTTCTTCTTAGAGATCCTTTTTGCAAATTCAAAAAAATTAAATAGAAAGAAAATTTGAGTTAAGAATGAAAAAAGAATCAAAAAACAGTTTAATTGCAATTGGAATATTAATTATTCTCCCATTCACCTATTTTTTAGCAAAAATAATAATGGATTTATCAACAGATCAATTGATTGCAAATTCCTTATCACAAAATACTCTTATAGGATGTTCATACTTTTCAGTAATTTTCTTTTTAACATTCATCTGGCAATGGGGATTATACCTCATAAATAAACAAAGCATAGTGACCCAAATGGAAAAAGAGGGGAAAAAATTTAACAAAAAATCTAAAGAAAAATGGAGAGAAATTATAAAAGACCTTTCAATCGGAGTTACTGCTTCTTGGATAACTATCTTCTTTCTATCTTCAAACTACTTGACAATTGTTTTTTTAACCTCAGTAGAATTAAATTTTTTAATGCTGTTTTATGCTTTTTACTTAAAACGAAAATAAATTCCAAATTTTCTAAAAACTCACTCCATAAATTTTATAAATCTTCTTATTCTAATATTTTTAACATAAAATGCCAAGTGTAAAAATTTCTCATTATGATGAAAATACAGACAGCCTGATTGTTTCATCCATTGAAGAAAATGAAAAAGTAAGAAAGAATTTCAGTTTTGATGATTTTGTAATCAGTACGACCGGAAGGGGAAAAGTAGTGAGTCTCGAAATAAGGGAGTTCTCCGAATTTCTCAGGGAAATGGGGTTTAACCTGAAAAATATAAAAGAACACTCCGAAGATTTCACGCTCCTTGTCAAACCAAAAAAAGAACTTTTATTTATCGGAGTCGGTCTTGAAAACAACGGAGGATTTAAGCAGATTCCCGTCGCGAATATTCCCATCCAATCAGTAAGAATTTAAATCATATTTCTTCCATATCTTTTTATTACGGATTTTAGAAAATTTTTAAAAATTGTTCCGGAGACAAATGCGTTTACCATTTCAGGTTTTCCGTTAACTGCAAAATGAATTGCAAAGAGGGCATAATTTCCCTTGTCTAATTCATAGTAAAAATCATAATTGTCATAACCGCCTTTACGTTTTCTTAAGAGCACCATTTTTATTAAGTTAAATTTTTTATAAATTTCTTTTAGGTTCTCCTCGTCTGTTCCCTTGGACAAAATGGACAAATCATAATGCTCTGTTTTTATGTAATCTTCAAAAGAATATTTTTTTAATTCTTTTACAATCAGGTCAATTTCATTTTTTTCAAGATAAATTTTTTTTATCCACTCCCCGCTCATTTCTTCATTAAATTACTTTTTTATATAAATTTTTCTGCATATTTTAATAATTTCCAAAATAAATTAATTTGTTTTTTTCGTCGCGTATAAAAATCGAGTCGCCGGTTTTCGTCCAGACATAAGTTACGTTCCAGTCTTTAGGCGTTAAAACGACTTCTTCGTCGGGAAGAAGAACTTTATTTCCAAAAACGTACCGTTTTCTTCCTTCGTCCTTGACTGAAAAACCCGTGATATTCAGCTTTCCCGGACAAACATTTTTCAAAACGACCTTTTGCCCCGAAGTGTCCCACGTCTCAAGTTTAAGGCACGTATTGTCTGACTTCTCGCAAAGATTAATATTTTTTTCAAGGCAACCCTCCCACGCCGACATAAAATCATCATGAAAAGAATCTTTTCCCTCGGGAAAGTAAGCGTTCGAGTATCCGTTTTCGATTGATTCCAGATTCACGTTTTCGCTTCCTAAAAAAACGTAGGCGAGCCACCGTCCGTAAAGGTCGGTTTTCGTCGGGCCAAAAACAAGAGTTATATTTTTTCCTTCGATTTTATTTTTTAAAAAATTCATCGCTTCGTCGTGCCCGACTTCTTTAAGCTCCGGAGAATTTATTCCGAGAAACCTAACCGAGTGATTGTTAATTATCGCCGTGTCTCCGTCTATAACCCGCTCGACAAAACCAACGTTCGGATTTTGAAAATTTTTTACAAGAAAAGAATCAAGAAAGGAATAATTCAAGGTGACAATCATTAAAAAAAGCACAATCAAAATAAGTATTTCTCTTTTCATAAAATTCATAACAAAAAAAACTTTATAATTTTTTGTTTATTCTTTTCCTAAAATTTCGACGTCGATTCCGTCGGCGTTGCAGAGTTCCTTGAATTCTTTAGCGTCGTCATCGCTTCCGACAACCGACCCCCAGTGCATTGGAATTGCAAGAGTTGGTTTTATTATTTTTGCGGCTTCGGCTGCTTCTTCAGCGCTCATCGTAAAACGTCCGCCGATCGGAAGAAGGGCGATAAACTTTTTGTCCGGTTGATTGTGTCCGGTTAATTTTTGCATTTCGGGAATTACGTCGGTGTCTCCCGCATGGTAAATTATTACGTCGTTGGTTTTTATGAGGTACCCGACAAGACCTTCTTCTTTTGGATGAAAAGTTTTGTCAATGTTATACGCCGGAACCGCCGCAATTTTTACAGTCCCAAGATCAATTTCCTGCCCGGGTGAAACAACTTCCATTCTTATCGGAACCTGAAAACGCGCGATTTTACTTTGCGAATCGGCAGTCATTATTATTCTTGTCCCTTCCTGAATAATTTTTTTTATGTCTTCAAAACTGCAGTGGTCGTAGTGCCCGTGCGTAATTAAAATTAAATCTGCTTTAGGCAAATCGTCTCCGATTTTGAAAGGGTCTATGTAAATAATTTTTGAATTTTTTATTAAAAACCCTGAGTGTCCAAGCCACCTCAGTTCAATCTCCCCTATTCTCATAATTTTAGAAAAACAAATTTGGTTTTTAAGGTTTTATATTTACAAAAACAATTCAAAATTCAGCCTAAAACTCTTTTTTTAAAAATTTCAAAATCTTCTTCCCGGATTTTCGCCGCCGCCGAGGGGATGTGGCCGCCGCCGTTCGATTCAGGAAACCCGTAAACGCCTTCTTTCATAAGTTTTCCCATATCTATTTTTGAATTTGAACTTCTTGCGCTGATTCTTACAAATCCTTTTTCCCTGTATACAAAAATAAAATTCCTGTCCGGGTCAGAACCTGCAATTAAAGTTGCAACGTAACTCAAAACGTCAAAGCGCGATTTTATTTCGTAATAATAAATGTCGTTTTTGGGGTAATACTCTTTGTTCTCGTCAAAGTCGTCGACAATTTTGTAAACTTCCTCTTCTATAAGTTCATGAATTTCGCTTAATTCTTCCAGTTTTTTTTCCTTGATTAAATTGTAAACATAAAAAATGTCATTCCTGTAATAAATCAACGACGACGAAATTCGTCTGGCATTGACGCCCGGAATCGACGAGGAAAGTTGGTCCATCTGAACTTCCGGATAAAAAGATTTCAAAAATTCAAAATTTTTTTCCGACCTAAAAGAGTAGTCGGCAAAAATCGCCGCGCAAACAAGCCATCCCCACGACTCGGAATCGATAAATTCTTCTCCAAGGGAAAAAATAGCCAATGCGGAGCAGTCTTCCGAAACGGTTTTAATTATGTTTTTTTTGTTTTCCAGTTTTTCTCCCGTCGGATGGTGGTCAATTAAAAAAACGTCCATTTCTTCTCTTAATTCTTCAAAACCTTCAAAGTCAATTGATTCTACATTTATGTCGCTGAAAAAAACTTTTGAAATTCCCTTCTCGCGAAGTTTAATTGAAACCTCATGAACCATGTCTTCTTTTATATCTAAAAAATCCATATAATCAACTTTTATTCCTTTGGCGTTTAGAATCTGCTCAAGAAAAAATCCCGAGGCAAGACCGTCAAGGTCAATGTGGGTTAAAACTGCAACTTTGTCATAAAGCCCTATTGAATCAATGAATTTTGTAAAATCGTCTTTTGAACCAAAGACATAGTCCAATTCCATAAAATTAAAAGGCGGGTCCTTTTTTAAACATTAATATTATTATACAGTAACATAATTAACTTTATAATCTCAAGAAATCTAAATTCGTAATGGCAATAATAGAATCCCAAAATTACATAGACGCACTGAAAAAAAGCAAGTTAAAAGATGTGAAAGTTGCGTCGTACGACAGAAAGGACTTCTTGAAAAATCAGGATAATAAATGCTCAAGGTGTAAAAAAGATTTGAGAGCCGGATATTACAAAATTGAACTCGACCCTAAAACAAGAGAAAAGAAAGCTGTTTGTTCTGACTGCCTTGTAAAAATCCCGGAAAGAAGATAATTTTGGTTAAATTTTCCGTTCCAATTGAACTCCCCTATAAAACTTTTTTTGAGAACCTGCAAAACTATTAAAAAATAAAAATTAAATTAAAAGACTAAATCTTAGTATTCTTCGTCGTCTTCGAAGTTCGCGTCGTCTTCTTCAAGGTCGTCCATATCTTCAACGTCTTCTTCGAAGTTTTTGTCTTTTTTTGGTTTAGGCATCGTTAAACACCTCCGATTTAATTAAACCTTAAATTCCCTAAAGAGTTTTTAAACTTTATTGTCGCCAAAAATCATCGGAAAAGTTTATAAGGGAAAATTAATGGAGATGGGAAAATTAAAACTCTACAACTTTATGCCCCGCAACTCCTAAATTATAAATTTCAGACTTTCCAATTTTTGCTTTTCCTTCTCCTTCGTGAATATGTCCGCAAAAAACATATTTTGGTTGATATTTTTTAACATAATCTAAAATGACTTTGCTTCCGGCATGTTTCCCCTTCCATCCTGTAGGCAATCCTGGAAAATCAACTTTATCCAAAAAACCATAAGGAGGTTGGTGACAAACAAGAATATCCAAACTTCCAAAGTTATTCAAAACTCTCCTCGCCTTGAGAGTATTTTTTTTAGCTCCTTTAATCATTTTCTTATCTTTCTCATTAAATTCCTTAATCCAACAAGTGTCTACAAAATATTCTAAAAAACCAATTCTAATTCCACTTAATTCTCTTTTAACGTTTTTAACTAAACTAACGTTATTCATCTTTCTAATATCCCGGTTAAGGTACGGAAGAGTTATTCCATATTTTTTCTCATCCCTCTTAACCCATTTATCCGTGCTCCAAACATTTCCCATGATGGTATAAACCGGGCATTTTTTAGAAAAATATTTCAAAACGTCTAATGAAGAATTGTAAATTTGTTTGGAAGACTCTTTCGCATCCTTAGAAATATACTCTAACTCTGGGAGCCCTTTCTTTTTCCTTTCTTCGTTTTCAAAAAATCTTTTCCTGGCAAAATCTGCTTTTCCCAAATCGCCGGTCAACAAAACAAAATCAATTTTATTAAGAGAAATCTTTTTAATTTTATCTAAACTTCCATGCGGGTCACCGACGACAAGAATTTTCATCCTCTCCCCTCTTCTGAAATCAACTTTTCAATCATCGCCCCGGCTTCAAACATTTTTTGTTCGTTGAATTTGTCGGCCATAATCTGCATCCCGACAGGAACCCCGTCGACAAAACCAACGGGAACGGAAATCGCGCAGTTTCCGGCGAGGTTTGACGGAATAGTCAAGGCGTCGTAAGAATACATTTCCTCAACCGTTATTTCTTCTCCGATTTTGTGCGCAAGTCGCGGAACCGTCGGAGAAACAATCAAATCAAAATCTTTGAAAGCAGATTCATATTCTTCTTCAATTAATTTTTTAACTCTAAGAGCAAGGTGATAATTTCTTCCTTCATGTTCGGCTTTTGTAATTTCGGCGCCGCCAATAATTCTTCGAAGAACTTCTGGTCCGCAAGCTTCCTCAATTTTTTTCCCGTAACGTCGTCCGTCAAACTTCCTTGTCGCTGAAAAGAATTCGGTGTAAACAAGAGGGTAATAAGTTTCTATTGCAAGTTCAACATTTTGAATACTCACTTTTTTTATTTTCCAGTTATATTTTTTACCTGCTTCATCAAGTTTATCTGCAATTAATTTTTGAATTCTTTTATCCTTAATTTCTAAATCAAGAACCCCCACTCTGAAATTTTTTTTCTTCCCGAGTTCATTCAAATTCAATTTCTGAACGTCGACACTTATTGAATCGTTTTCGTCTTTCCCCCGAATCACATCTAAAACCAAAGCCGCGTCAGCGACATTTCTTGCAAGCGGTCCGATTTGGTCTAAACTCATAGATAAATCAATCAATCCGTATCTTGAAACCGTCCCGTAAGTTGGTTTTACACCGACGACTCCGCAGTGCGACGCCGGATTTCTTATTGAACCGCCGGTGTCTGAACCCAGAGCGACGTCGCAAAATCGTGCGGCAACCGACGCTGCAGAACCCGAAGACGAACCGCCGGGAATAAGTTTAGGATTTATCGGATTTTTAACCGGACCAAACGCCGACGTCTCGCCTGAAGACCCGCAGGCAAACTCATCAGAATTGACCATTCCGATAATAATTCCGTCCTCGTCTTTTATTTTTTTTATAACCGTCGCGTCGTAAGTTGATAAATAATCTTCCAAAACTTTTGACGAACACGACGCGTGAAGCCCGACGACGTTTATGTTCGGCTTGATTCCAAAAACGTAACCTGCAAGCCGGCCGGAGCGTCCGGATTTTATTTTATCGTCGACCCGGCGCGCTTCTTCAAGAAGTTCTTTTTCCGAACGAACTTCTAAAAAAATATTTAACTCTTTATTTTTCTTCTCAATTTCCTTGAGATATTTTTTTACTTTTTCAGTTGTTGTTATATTTATTCCCATCCTTTTTTCTCCGCAATTATAAATTCTTTATTTTTTTCAGGGGCATTATTTAAAATTCTTTTTTTAAGCTCTTCATTTCCTAGACTTCCCGGCCCTTCTTCTCTAAACAAATTTTTCCTCTCAATAAAACTTTCACCTGGAAGTTTTTTAATTTCGGAAAGTTTTTTTCCAAATGAATTAATTATTTTTTCAGATTCTTTTTTTATTTCCCCTCTCTCTTTTTCTGTTAACTTTTTATACAAAAATCCTGCCATTTTATTTTCCTAAAATTTTTTCCAGAACCTCCCTTGTTTTGTTAAAGTCGGCTCTTTTATTTGTCTTTTTCATAACCTGGCCGATTAAAAAATTTATTGAACTTTTTTCTCCGGATTTGTAATCTTCAACCGCTTTCTTGTTTTCAGCGAGAACTTCCTTTGATATTTTTTCAATTTCTGCGCCGGAAATTGTTTTTCCGGAATCAATTTCGCCCGACGGGTCGCTCGAACTTTCAATCCATTTTCTTAAAATTTCTTTTGCTTTAAGTTCATTAATTTTTCCGTCCTGAACCGCCAAAAGAAGTTTAGTGAAGTGCTCCGGATTTATTTCCATTTCGTCGACGTCAATTTTGTTGTAGTTAGAAACGCCGAGTAATTCGACCGTAATCCATGGAATTAAAATTTCCGGTTTAACATGTTTAACCGTCTCTTCAAAAAGTTCAACAAGACTCGACTTCTTTGTTAAAATTTCCGCATAAGTTTTATCAATTTTGTATTTTTTGATTAAAATTTTTATTTTTTCCTGCGGAAGTTCAGGAATTGAATTTTTCATTTTTTTTATAACTTCTTCGGGAATTTTCAGGAAAGGTAAATCCGGCTCGCTTATAAATCTGTAATCCATTGCAGAGTCTTTTGTCCTCATCAGCGTCGTCACTTTTTTTTCTTCATTATATGTTCTTGTTTCTTCAACTCTAGGCAAATTCTTTTCCTGACGTAAAACTTCAATTTCAATTGCCTCCTTTATTTTTTTAAGGGAATTTATATTTTTTATTTCAACTCTTTTCCCTCCCGGAATTGAAATATTAACATCAGCCTTAAGTCCGGAATTTTTGTCAATTGCTTTTACATAACTTAAAGCCGAAAATAAATTTCCAAGCCACGAAACGACTTCTTCTGCCGACGAGAAATCCGGGTCTGTTACAATTTCGATTAATGGTGAACCGGAGCGGTTGTAATCAATTTCGCCCGTCAAAGGATTCCACGCCGCAGGGTCTTCCTCGATGTGACATTCTCTTATTCCGATTCCCATAAATTTACCGTCGACGCCGTTTGGAGTTGCGTGCGGTCCGGAAATCGTCGATTGAAAACCCTTGGGTAAATCCGGCCATGAATAATGCTTTCTTTGCCAGACAACTTCCCCGTTTATCCTGCATCCTAAAATTAAAGAAATTAAAATCGCTTTTTTAACGGCGTTGGAATTTGGAAGAAGTGGTTTGGAACCGGGCTGCCCCGTACAAATCGGACAGATATTCACATTCGCTTTTGTAAATTTTTTTCCGTGAATAACTCTGCAACTGCAAAATAATTTTTCAATTGTGTTTAAATAACCATGAATTTCAAGACCAATTTTTACCATTAATAATAAATTATTCTCATAATTAAAAAGATGTTGGTTTTATCTCTTCTTCTTCAACTTCAATCTCCAAGCTAAAATCCATATGATTAAACAAGAGAGAAAATTAAGTCCCGTTACAATTTCTAAAAGTAAATCTGAAATTACAAATAAAGAATAAACAAATGTAATAAACGCACAAGTTGTCCAGATAATATAAGACGAAACATTGGCACTTAATTTCCCTTTAATTAAATCTTTTATCGTCGGCAAATATCCAATTGTCGCAACTACTCCTGTACTGGCATACAAAAAAGAAATTATTACTAAAATTGCGTTCATTTTAAGGACTAATTCTGTCTCTGTCTCGGGGAAATAATGTTACCTCCCGAATATTTTGAAGATTCAACATTAACATTGTTAGTCGTTCAAGACCCATTCCCCATCCTGCGTGAGGCGGCGCGCCAAATCTAAAAGAGTCGATGTAACTCTTGAAATCTTTCGGGTCAAGATCCCTTTCTCTTAATTGTTTTTCTAAAATTTCAGGAATGTGGACTCTTTGACCGCCCGAAGTAATTTCAGTTCCCTTGTAAATTGCATCGAACCCGCCGGAGAGCCCGTTCCCTTTGGGCATAATATAAAACGGCTTTCCTTTAATCGGCCAGTCGTGAACAAAAACGACGGTGTCCGGATAAAGTTCGCCGAGTTTTTTTTCGGCTTCCGTCGACAAATCGTGGTCCGGGCAAAAAACTCCGTTCTTTTTCATCAAATCTTTAACCTGTGAAAAAGTTATATATTTTGATTTTGGAATTTTCAATTCAACTTTTAAAATTTCAAGTTCTTCCTTATTTTTCTTGAGGACTTCTTTAATAATATATTTTATGCACTCGAACAAAACGTCCATCACGACAAACTCGTCGGCAAAAGCCTGCTCATAATCGAACTGTCTTGCTTCGTTTAAATGACGAACTGTGTTGTGTTTCTCGGCGCGCCAGACCGTGAAAATTGTAAAAACTTTTTCAATTGAACACGCAAGCATCTGTTTGTACAACTGACAGCTTTGTGATAAGTAAACTTCCCGTTCGAAATATTTTGCCTTGAAGAGTTCTGTTCCGCCCTCACTCGACGAACCGATTATCGACGGAAACTGAGCTTCCATCGCACCCATTTTCTTTACCATAAATTCTCTAAATGCCTGCATAATTGTCGACTCGATTTTAAAAATCGCCTGAACTGATTTTCGGTGAAGGTCTAAAAAACGATAGTCAAGTCTTTTCGGAAGTTCCGTTTTTGAATATTCAGCGACATCAATCGGAAGTTCGTCCGCCTTTGAAATGAGTTTTGTTTCAAGAGGGATTATTTCTTTTCCTCCGGGCGCCTGATTCGAAACTTTAAGCGTTCCTTTAACATAAATCACTGACTCTCTTGAAATTTTATCAATTAATTCAAAAGATTCCTCGTCGGCTTTTCCTTTGACAGCGACGACTTGGATAATTCCTGAAATATCTTTTAACATCAAAAATCTGATTTTCCCTAACGCCCGCGTATCCGAAACCCATCCGGCAAGTTCGACAACGTCGCCGTCCTTTTTTGTAAAAGCGTCACGAATGTACGTCCGGTTTTTATTAAACTTCACAAAGTCAATTTCTTTCATTTGACTTAAAGAATTTAAAGATTTTTAATGGTTTCTGTGGGAGAAAATTGCTTAACTAATCCTTTTTCCAAAAAAATTCTTGTAATAAAGATCATACCTTTTGTTAAGGATTTAAAATTGGAATTGAACAATATTTCATCCCATTTTGAAAACAACTTGCAAGAGTATTATATCCATTAAACCAAATTAAGAACATCCCAAAAAGAATTATTGATAAAATTATAAAAAATATTGCTGTTCGTTTCCAAGTTTTAGTTTCTCTGTTCATCATAATAGATAAGGATCCCTCCTTAAAAAAGGTTTTTATTAAATTGCCCCACAAAAAAAAGTTCTCACCAAAAAATATTGTTGTGATAATAAGAGCAATACAAACAGAATAACTATTTTTAAATCCCCCGGGAAAATAATTCACTTCAAAAACTTCTCAATTATTTTCATCGCTTCTTCGCCCGTAACGACGCCCCGAAGTTCTTTCATGACAAGACCCATGTAAGCGTTCGACGACAAACCCGGTTTTTCTCTGACGATTTTCATAATTTTTTCCTCGACCTCTGCAAAATCTTTTTTGTTGAGTTTAACCGCTTCCTGAACAGGAATTCCGCAAATAACTTTTTCCAAAATCACTTTAACATCTTTCTCCTGAATTTTTTCCTTGTAAACTTCTTCGAGAATAAAAGTCAAAACGTCCTGTGTTAAAATTTTTTCAATTTTTTCAATTGATTGATTTTCTTTTTTTGCAATTTCTTTGGGTAAAATAAGTAAGAGTCTTGAAATCAATTTCGGGTTGCCAAAGACGCTGTAAAGTTCTTTGTATTCTTCGAGTTTGTTATTTTTGAAAATTAGTTTTATCATCTCATCGTTCAGACCTTGTTTAATTAAATCTTCCTCAATCTCGCTTTTTAATTTTGGAAGATTTCTTTTCGTCTCGTCTATAAATTCTTTTTTAATATGCAACAGCGGTAAATCGGTTTCCGGATACATTCTTGCGGCGCCCGGAATCGGTCTTAAAAATTCCGTCGTCCCGTCGGGAAGAGCATTTCTTACTTCGGACGGATTTTTTTTATTTTTGTCTGTAAAACTTTTTTGTCTTAAAATTTCAAGGTCCACACATTTTTCCATGATTTTTGGATCCTGAAATCCTTTTATCTCGACGCGGTTCGCACCTTTGATTGAAATATTCAAATCCTGCCTTATCGTTCCAATTCCCCTTCGGACTTTCACACTCCTTAAAATTTCTCCGATTTTTAGCGCAGTTTCTTTTACCTGCGACGCAGTTTTTAAATCCGGCCTCGTCGAAATTTCTACAAGCGGAATCCCCAAACGGTCAAGCCTGTAAACAATTTTGTTTTCCTTTCTTTCAACTTCTCTTGCAGAATCCTCTTCAAGATAAACCGAATCGATTCCGACTTTTCCCTGCGACGTCTCGACGTATCCGTCGTACGCAATCAAAACCGTTCTTTGAAAACCCGACGTGTTCGAGCCGTTTATGACGGTTTTTCTCATAATTTGAGAAAGAGGAAAAATTTTGCAGTTAAGTAAAAGAGAAATCTGAAGTGCAATTTTCAGAGCTTCTTTGTTTATTTCGTGGGGCGGTTCTTCGTCGAGTTCGACAAGACACGTCGTGTCGTAAGTTTCGTAAAGATATTCCTTCCCCTCTTCGGCGTGAAATTTCGCCGCCTCGTCAACTTTTCCCGACTCACCGGCAACGGCGTGCAGTTTTCGCCTGACAAGAGAATTCGACGAATCCGTTCTCAGGACCGACGGACAATCGCAAAAAAGTTTATGCGTGTCAAGTTGTTGATGAATTTCAAGACCAGCTTTAAATCCTAATTTTTTGTAATCAATTTCCATTCAATTAAAAGAAAACTCTGATTTATTAAATTAATGCAATTTGGCCGGTTCAATAACTAAATCCCCTAAAATTTCGTCAAGCCCATTGTTTACTTTGCTTGCACAGTAATCATAAAATTCTCTTTGTCCTTCAACATTTTTTGCTTTATAATGAGGAAGAGTTTTACACAAAAGACCCAAATAAAAAGTTCCTTCTCCTGCGGAAATCGTTGCAGGGGGAATTAAATAGTCATACAAAATTCTATCTTGAATTAATCTTGCCGTTCTTTTATTTCCATCATCAAATGGTTGTATTGCTGCCAACTCCAAATGTGCCGTTACTGCGGATTCCAATGGACCATAATTATTATGAATTTCTTTAATTCTTGAAATTGCTTCTTTAACTTTTGTTGGAACTTTTTCATATCCGGGGGGAAGATAATCTGGACAATTTAAAGTAACATCCCTATTTCTAAACTCGTTGAATGGAACATTATCCCCTAAAATAAGTTTATTCAATTTTTTCAAGATATTTTGATTAAACTCCCCCACAAAATTTCCGTATTTTCCAATTTTATTCAAATAGTACCATCCATTACTTACATTTTGGATTCCTTGCCTTGCAATTTTTTGGACGGTTTTAGATTGATTATTCTCCAAAAGAAGACTCTCTCTTAATTTTGGGTTTTCTATCCAAAAAGAATAGACATCTCCAATTGCTCGAAGGTCTTGAATCACTAAATTTCTTCTTCCGTCATAATATTCCGGGTTTGACCTCAAGTTTTTCAACTTTGAAAAAATTTCTTCTCTCAAGGATTTTGTAATATATTCTTCCATTTTATACCAACCATTCCAAAATATATAAAGCTTTCGATTAGTTGTCATTTGTTAATAATAACTAATT
Source organism: archaeon (assembly GCA_027341315.1). Taxonomy (GTDB): domain Archaea; phylum Nanobdellota; class Nanobdellia; order Pacearchaeales; family GW2011-AR1; genus GW2011-AR1. Next base: position 13,245 of record DAIENA010000016.1, read on the forward strand.
TTCTAAAAAGTTTATAACTAAAAAATTCATACTTAAAAAATGGATAACAAAGAGGCGAAAAACAAACTTGCTCTTGAAACCATGCTCGGCAAACGAAAAGGCAAGTCGAGAATAAAAAATTTTTTTAAAAGCGCCGGACCGGGTTTTATTACCGGAGCCTCAGACGACGACCCTTCCGGAATTGCGGTTTATTCCCAAACCGGTTCGCAGTTCGGCTACGGCCAGTTATGGACCGCCCTTTTTTCATTTCCGTTTATGGCGGCGATTCAGG
>DAIENA010000017.1 GCA_027341315.1 archaeon
TTTTAAAAAGTTCCGTTTTTTTGTACTCTCCGGAGTTATCACTGATAAACTTCTCAACCATAAGAACCGTCTGCAACGTTGGAGATCTTGCTATGATATTTTTGAAGAGATAATAATTTTTATTTTTGAATTCCGATTGCATTATAATATCAATTGATATGACTTTATAAATTTTTCTTTAATCCCCCACCATGAACTCACACTTCGCATCGTCTGAAAAATTTGTAATATGAGACGATGGAAGATGCTCGGAGTCGAAAACTGGGGGCGACTTCGTCGAAACTTCGCTTGAATGTAAACCGATTAGAATCTTGAAAGAAGAGCAGATTGGTTTAGAAACCAATCTGCTTATATCCACCCACCCAGAGTCGAACTGGGGATCTCCCGGGCGCTGCTTTTCACATCTGCCGAACGAACTTCTGGCTTTTGGGGTTTCATCGTCGTCGAAATCGACACTCCGCCTTAGTCTTAACTACAGCCAGGCGCTCTAACCACTGAGCTATGGGTGGTCACTAAAAACTAAAAGGAAATTTGTTTTTAAAAGTTTCTTATGCCTATTCAAAAGAATTATTTACTAATATTAATTGTATAGATATCTTTAATAATTGATTTGTAAGAATTTAGATTTCCTTTGATGCCTTTTAAGAGAATAAACTTTTCATCTTCTAGATATTCTAGTTCAACAGAAAGAGCAATATTTTCCAGGGTCTCGTTCTTATTTTTTTGTGCAAAGTCTTTGAGATTGATAAAAAATGATTCGTCAAATTTTTTAGGGGCTGCATAAATTCTATTCAATTTTTCTTCACCCTTCTCATACTTTAATAAATAAGTTCTATACTCTTCCATAATCAGAAAAGGTTATTCAAATATATAAATTTAATTAATCTAATTAAATTTCTCTTCGCTCACTGGCAAGGAAGAAAGCTTTGTTTGAGGAAACTTCTTTTTGTTTTCCTTCCCTCTCGAAGACGGCGGTCGTTTCCGGAAGAACGAACTTTCCTAAAACTCCGACTCTTGAGTAAATTACGTACGAGAACGTCCTTCTTTCGCCGGTGTCAAGGTTGCCTAAGTCCCACTCAAAAACTCTTCTCGTTTTGTTAAATCTGTTCGGAATAACTCCTTCAAACTTTTCGTATACTTTTACTAAGGGAGGAAGCCTGTCAAACACTTTTACGTTTTCAATAAATTTCCTTGCTTCAACATTAACCGTAACCCTGAGACCAAATTCTCCGCCTTTTGCGTTTATGAATGAAACCCTCTTTCTCAAAACCAAATCCGTCTTTGAATATTTTTTAACAAAGACGACAATTAAAACGATGAGCACGATTACAATAAAAGGGATGAGCCAGTTCGTCACGACGTCAATTTCGTAACTCTCTCCGGGGTTTAAGCGCTTTTCCCAGAAATAGTTCACAGTAAAACCGTTTCTTTTTACAATTGTCGGCTCTTCAGAAAAAGTTGTGAAAATTCTTGAAATTATACTTTCGGTTACTGCAACTTCTGAATCAGCGACGACGTTTCCGCTGTTTATTTTTTTAATTGCAGTTGTTGAAACGATAAATCCGTACTGCTTTCTTTCTTCGTTGACGATACTTTTTTCAACGAAATCTATCGGCTCTGAAATCTGCGTCGAAACGCCCTGAACATTTAAGCCGACATTCACTGTATAAAATCCGGCGACGAGTTTCGCGAAGTCTTCTTTATTAAGGTTTATTGTAAAACTTTGTTTTTGATACGGCCCAAGGTTTATTGTTTTTTCAAAGTCAAAGAATGGAGAATTAAAATGAACTGAAAGATTTTTGAAACCAAAGTTGACTTTATTTTGTAAATATAAATTCACTGAATTTGACTCCGGGTCAATTGAATCTGAACCAATTTTAAAAGCGTCCGGGAGATCTATAATATTTGTTGTCAAATTTTGTGTAACTTCAGATTTGTCGCTTCCCTGAATGTAATAATTGAAAACAACATAACCCTTGAGTTTTGAATCCGTCCTCGGTGAAATTTCCAAATCCACTTCTTTTGTTTCTCCGGAATTTATCGCAATCGGCGTCGACGAATTTATTCCGTTTCCAAAAAAAGTATAAAAAGAAAAGTTGTCGCTCGGTCCGTCGTTAGTGACGTTGAGCCTGAAAACCGCCGGCTCGTTAAGCGTCGAAATCATAACTTCTTTATCACTTAACTTTTGAACATTAAGACTCACTGCAAGAATTGGCTGAATTAAAAAAATTCCGATGAGTAAAAACAAATACACCTTTTTCATACAAAAGATTGTAAGAATTTCTATTTAAAGATTTCTATGGTTTGTTTAATCTATTTTTTAATAAATTCTTAATTGATTTTAATAAGTTTAAAATTATTTTTCAGCAGTTTCCAAATCTAAAAATGCCTTCGTCTGACTTAAAAATTCGTCGGCCGCGCCCGAAAGTTTGTCTTCGAACTCCGCGACTCTTTGAGAAATAATCCACTTCTCGTAAATTCCCCTCCAGAGTTTCATTCTTCCTGAAGTTTCAAATTTACCGTCGTAATCTCTTAAAAGATTTGCCTTAACAGATATTTTTAATTTGCCTTTGTTTGATTTCTCTTTTACGCCGCCTTTGTTCACTTCAATTTCTGTGAGCGCCTTTACATCGAAACCAACTTTAATTTCGAAGGCAAAATAATCCGTTACTTCCCTCCCGCCTGTCCATCTTATTGTAATTTCCTTGGATGGCCCTGAAATTTTTTCAGAATATTCGTTCTCGGAAACGTCAAAGCCGTTCTCTTCGGTCAGCCAGTTATAGCAAAAGACATACAAATCCTTGAAACTGAAAATTCCGTCGTAAGAAATCTTACTTGAGTATACCTCCTCTTTTTCACCTACGTCTCCCATCCTGTTACTATGAATTTTTATTTTAAATATTCTTCTGTTGGCAAAAGAAATGTTTATTAGTTACATTCGAGCGCCTGGGTTATTTTCGCGTCCCCGCAACTCGTGAACTTCTCGACGTTGTTTTCAGTCTGAAACCTTATCGGAATAATTTCCAAAGTGTAAGTTCTGTTAGTTAAATCAAAAGACTGAAAAGATTCCTCTCCAAAATTTAAAGGAGTTGAAGTATTTGTATGAAAATACATAACGCCGCTAAGAACCACGCCGTCTCCGCTTATTACCGGGTTAAAATTGTTAGACAAATCCAAAGTTGCAAGGGTCACGTTTTGGTTCGTCGTTCCGTGGGCAAAGTAACCGTTTATTTTGAATTTCCCGTTGTTTTTTAATGTCAAATTTAATTCTCCTGAAGAACAGTTGTAAGAATAATCTTTCAGGTAGAGCGAAACACCGTCGGGGCATGCCGGCGTGTCTGACGGGACGAACGTCTTTAAATATGTGTAAACAAGGACACTTATAATTATCCCAAAAGTTATTAAAAGAACGTAGCCGACGACTACGCTAATCCCCTTTTTGTTCATTATTATATGCCGTGAATTATTTTTATAAATTTATGTGAAATAATAAAAGAAAGAAATCAACAGCAATAATATTTAAATAAAGCAGACGAGTTCAATTTTTATGGATAAGAAGAATAATTTCATGTCTGAAGACATCGACCGGGTTATCGGAAAGGACGCGCAAAGAAACAATATCCTTGCGGCAAAACTTGTTTCCGAAGTTGTAAAGACGACTTTGGGTCCGCGCGGAATGGACAAAATGCTCGTTTCCCCTCTTAATGAAATTATTGTAACAAACGACGGCGTTACGATTCTTTCTGAAATGCAGATTGAACACCCTGCGGCAAAAATGATGGTTGAAATCGCAAAGACGCAGGAAAAAGAAGTCGGCGACGGGACGACGACGTCTGTTATGATTGCCGGAAAACTTTTGGAGAACGCCGAAAAACTACTCGACAAAAAAATCCACCCGACGGTGATTGTAAAAGGCTACAGAATGGCCCAGGAAAAAGTTCATGAAATTTTGAATGACATTTCGTTTAAGATTGCGCGGGAAAACGAAGAAGCTCTAAAAGAAATTGCGATGACTGCAATGACCGGAAAAGGAGCTGAAGAAGAAAAGGAAAAGTTTTCAGAACTTTTGGTTGAAGCGGTTGGAATGATTGAAGAAAACGGAAAAATTGAAAAGGAAAACATTAAAATTGAAAAAATTGTCGGCGAGGGAATTAAAGACACTAAACTTTTCAAGGGAATTATAATCGGAAAAGAAAAAATTTCAAAAGACATGCCTCAAAAAGTGAACGGCGCGAAAATTCTCGTCGTCGATTTCCCAATTGAACTTAAAAGCCCCGACATAGAAACAAAAATCTCAATTTCAAGCCACAATGAACTTCAAAACTTTCTAAATGAAGAAGAAAAAATGATTAAAGGGATGGTTGAAAAAATCCGCGAAACCGGGGCGAATGTTATTTTCTGCCAAAAAGGAATTGATGACTTTGCAAAATATCTTCTTTCAAAAGCAGGAATTTATGCATGCAGAAGAGTCTCAAGGTCGGACATAGAAAAAATTTCAAAATCCACAGGCGCAAGAATTATTTCCAACTTAAATGAAATCGGGCCGGAAGGAATCGGCGAAGCCGGAGTCCTTGAAGAGGTAAAAACAAGCGGAGAATATCTAACTTATTTAAAGGAATGCAAAAACCCAAAGTCGGTTACGATTCTTGTTCACGGCGGAACAATTCATGTTGTTGACGAAGTGGAAAGGGCGCTTCTCGACGGCATCGGAGACATTGCAAGCTCGCTAGAAACTGGACTTGTCGTCGCCGGCGGTGGAGCAGTCGAAATGGAAATTGCAAAAAGACTTCGTGATTTCGGACGAACACTTGAAGGTCGTGAGCAACTTGCCGTCGAAGAATACGCGAATGCTCTTGAATTTATTCCGCTCACTCTTGCCGAAAACGCGGGGATGGACCCGATTGACGTTTTAACCGAATTAAAATCAAAGCACGACGCCGGGGAAATAAACGCGGGTCTTAATCTTTTCACAAACAAAGTTGAAAACGTATTTAATTCCAGAATCATAGAACCGACAAAAATAAAATCGCAGGCGATAAATTCAGCGACGGACGTTGCGACAATGATTCTAAGAATCGACGACGTGATTTTGTCAAAGCCAAATAAAAAAGGCCGCATGAACGACCTTGGAAGTCTGCCGGATTATATGAATGGACTGAGTTAAAATGTAATAACTTTAAAGTAATTAATTTAGGAAGATTTATAAATAATAGGATGTTGATTCTTGTATGAAAAAATTTAGAGAAAGCAAATTGGTGCGAACTGCTAAATTGGGAATCATGCCTATATTGATGGGACTAATATTAACCAGTTGTGATTTAAAAATAAAAGAAGAGAATATAAAAGAAGTTGGCTTAAATCAAATTATAGAAAATCCTTCCGTTTACGAGCATAAAAGGATTGCCACTAAAGGATATCCTGAATATATCGGAAATGAAAATTATTTTATTGCATATCCTTATTATGATATGAATCTTAAAATGCAAACAATCTCTTTATCTGAAGTTACTTTAACGACCCACAGACTTCATACATCTCCAGATAAAAAAAGCAATTATTTTACAATAACAGAGAAAAACAGGGGAACATACTTACTCGTTCCGATAGTTCCATCTTTTGAAGATAAATACAAAAATTTAACAAAAGTGACAGGATATGTTGAAAAGGACAAAGATAATAAATATTTTTTGGAAGTTAGTTCCGCGGAAGAACTCCTGCCAAAAAATAAGAAATAAATTAATTAACTTTTTAACCTATCAATTTATTTTTATATTAAGTAAACATCCTTGACAAAACGTTTCCATCGGAGGCAATTAGGAAACCCTGAACCGCACCGAGGGAAGGTTGAACGTCAAGGAAACCACGTTTCCTTAAGATGCAATACCATATAATTTTAACAGAAAGATGCAACCTTAAATGCAAATATTGTTATGAAAAGTCAATGCAGGAATTTGACAACGGACTCGCCGAAAAATGGGATTACGACGAGACGACGCCGTTTGACTCTGACGTTTCCGTCGAAAAATTGAAAAAATTTCTTCGCTCTGACGACCGGCTGATTTTTTACGGCGGCGAACCGCTCGTTATGATTGACAAAATAAAAGAAATTATCGACGGCGTAAACTGCAAATTTGGAATTCAAACCAACGGAATTTTACTTGGACGACTTCCAATAAAATATATGAAAAAAATTGATAAAATGCTGGTTTCACTCGACGGCAATTCAGTTAGAACCGATGAAAACCGCGGGAGCGGAATTTATAAAATTGTTTTGAATAATTTGAAAAATCTCAGAAAAAACAGTTACAATGGAGAAGTTGTTGTAAGAATGACTTTAACGAAACCAGACATTTTTGAACAGGTGATGAATTTAGTCCCGTTAATTGACGACGGAACGGTTGATTCGGTGCATTGGCAAATCGACGCCGGATTTTACAAATTTGATTTTGACAAGGAAAATTTTTCTAAATTTGTTGAAGAATATAACAAAGAAATTGACAAATTAATTAATTGGTGGGTTGAAAAAATTCGCCTGGGAAAAGTTTACAAATTTTATCCGTTTATCGGCGTCTTTAACCGACTCGCAGGATACGACGACGAAACCCGGCTTCCATGCGGCTCCGGATACGAAAATTTTACGATAAACACGTCCGGAAAACTTTCCGCGTGTCCGATAATGAACTCTGTTAAAAACTTTTATTGCGGAAGCGTTGAAGAAGGAATAGACAATGAAATCCAAATCACCGACGAGAAATGTCTAAATTGCCCCGAATTTAAAATTTGCGGGGGCAGATGCCTTTATTCCAGAAACGCAAAACTTTGGCCGAATGATGGCGACGATTTAATTTGTGAAACAATAAAAAATCTCATAATGAAAATCAGGGGAAAAGTTCCTGAAATAAAAAAATTGTTAGAAAAAGGCGTTGTTAAAAAAGAAAATTTTCTTTATGAAAAATATTTTGGTCCGGAGATTATCCCCTGAGGCAACTCTACAAATTTTACTTCCAAAAACCTTAAAATCTCCTCTGTCTCAATAAATTTATGTTTGGTAAATTAAGGGAAAAATTGAAAAGTTGGGTTTCCAAAGTTTCTGAAATAAAAGAAGAAAGTCCGAAGAAAACTGAAAAAGCCGAAGAGATTTCTAAGAAAGAAAAAAAATCCAAAGGAAAGGAAAAAATTCGTCCGATTGAAGAACATGTTTATCTTGAACCTGAAAAGAAAACTTTTGATGAGGCCGAAAGAAAAGTCGGCGACGAAGTTTCCAAAGACATAGAAAAAGAAAAACTTGAAATAAAAGAAAAAGAAAAAAAACATTTTTTCAAGAATATTTTTTCCGGCAAGAGAGTCATCTCAAATGAAGACTTTGAATCATACTCCGAAGACTTGGAAATGATTCTTTTGGAAAATAATGTCGCCCTTGAAGTTTCTGAAAAAATAATTGATGAACTTCGGGTTAAAATTGTCAGACGTGAAATAGAAAAAAAAGCACTTGAAGAAACAATTAAAAAAATTCTGAAGGAAATTATAGAAGGGGTTTTAGTTAAACCATTTGACATTCTCAAAGAAATTGAAGAAAAAAAATCCCCCTATGTTATTTTATTTTGCGGAATAAACGGCGCTGGAAAAACGACGACGATTGCGAAATTTGCGTCATTATTAAAAAAGAAAAAAATTTCGTCTGTTCTTGGAGCCGGCGACACTTTTCGGGCTGCATCAATTGAACAGCTAAAAGAACACGGGAAAAAAATTGACGTTGCGGTTATTGCCCATGAGTACGGAAGCGACCCCGCCGCCGTCGGTTACGATTCGATTCAGTATGCAAAAAAAAATCATATTAAAGCGGTCTTAATCGACACGGCCGGAAGAATGCACACAGCAAAGAATCTCCTTCGTGAAATGGAAAAAATAAAAAGAGTATGTTCGCCGGACAGAGTTATTTTTTTAGGAGAATCAATCACCGGAAATGATTCGGTTGACCAGGTAAGAGCATTCGATGAAACGATTGGAATTGACGGAATAATTTTATCCAAGGCCGACATCGACGAAAAAGGCGGGACGGCCTTGTCCGTCGGATACATTACAAAAAAACCGATTCTTTATCTTGGAACTGGACAGGAATACAAAGACTTGGAACCATTCAGCAAAGAAAAATTTGTCGAAAAGCTGGGGTTGGAATAAAATGACAGAAGGGGAGAAAATATTTTAAATTAATATTAATTCGTTTTATTATGAAAAAGTGGACCGACTTAATAATTATCTCTATAATGTTTATTATTGAAATTATTTTATCTCTTCATTTCAAATTTAATTATCTCATTACCACCTTGCTCTTTTTGGGACTTCCCTCGGTTTATTTGACCTTAAGGAAAAAAATTATTTTTAAGAAAGACTTAATCTACTCTGTTTTAATATCCTTCCCAGTTGTCTTGGTTGTGAACTACATTACAACGGTAAGTGATGTTTGGGATGACACAACTATGTTTTGGGGCTTTAGACTATTAAATGCGATACACATAGAAACATTTATTTGGGCTTTTTTGTATTCTTACTTCATAATTGTTTTTTATGAATATTTTTTACATAGAGATAAAAAAGAGAGAACCAATAAAAGATTAAAAAATCTCGTTTTTATTTTAGGGGCAATTTCTTTTATATTTGGGGTAATTTATTTTCTGAACAAGGAACTTTTGATTATTCAACATTTTTATATAATCTTTGTAGTATTATTCTTTTTTATTCCAACAGGATCCATTCTGATAAAATATCCAAAACTTATAAAAAATGTGACTTTAGAAAGTATTTATTTTGTATTTTTTCTATTAACTTATGAAATTGTTGCGATAAGCTTAGGTCTCTGGTCTTTCCCTGGAAATTCTTATATTGGAATGGTCTCTGTTTTAGGAGTTACTTTCCCTTTTGAAGAATTACTTTGGATTTTATTTTGCATTCCCGCATTTTTATGTGTTTATGAGTTTTTTGACGATAAATTAGAATAGGTTCCTTAATTAATAAAACCCAAAAACTTAATAATTAACTATGTGCTTCTAAAAACATGCTAGAAAAACTTGGGAACGCTCTGAAAAAGGCGACTGACAAAATATCGAATGCAATTTTTTTGGATAAGAATTTTGTAGATGGAATCGTGCGCGAACTGCAACGTGCGCTTATCGAAGCTGACGTCTCCCTTATTTTAGTGAAAGAATTGTCAGAAAAATTAAGAAAAATCGCGTTTGATGAAAAAATAAAAGGGATTGAAAAAAAGGAGCACTTGATTAAAACGCTTCACGACGAGCTTGTTAAAATTTTAGGAGACAAACGGGAATTAAAATTAAAGGAAAAAGGCCAGACAAAAATTATGCTCGTCGGACTTTACGCCTCAGGAAAAACGACGACGGTTGCAAAACTTGGAAACTATTTTCAGAAGAGAGGAAAAAGAGTCGCGCTTCTCGGGCTCGACGTCTGGCGACCCGCAGCAAAAGAACAACTTATGCAATTAGGGGAGCAAAACAATCTGCGGGTTTTTACAGATTTAAAAGAAAAAGACCCTGTTAAAATACTAAAAAATTACAAGAAGGAACTTGAAAAATTTGATGTTGTTATCGTCGACACGGCCGGAAGGCACGACTTGGATAAAGAACTAATTAAAGAAATTGAAAAATTAAATAAGGAAATAAAACCGGACGAAACAATTTTAGTCATGCCCGGCGACATCGGGCAGGCCGCAAAAAACCAGGCGGAAAAATTCTCCGCGAGTTTGAAAATTACCGGAGTAATAATTACAAGAATGGACTCAACAGCAAAGGGCGGCGGAGCAATAAGCGCCTGCGCTGAAACAAAATCCGGCGTGTATTTCATAACGACGGGCGAAAAAATCAACGACATTGAAACTTTTAACCCGGAATCGTTTTTGACGCGACTTCTCGGAATGGGGGACCTTCAGGCATTAATTGAAAAAGTTAGATTGGTGACTGACGAGAAAAGTCAGAAAAAAATTGAAGACAGACTTAAAGAGGGAAAACTTTCCCTTGACGACGTCGTTGAGCAGGTTAAGTCGATGAATTCCTTGGGTGGATTTGACAAACTAAAGTCGATGGTTCCAGGTCTCGGAAGTGCAAAAATTCCGGAAGGAGTTCTTGAAAACCAACAAAAAAAAGTTGAAAAGTGGGAGCACATAATTAAATCAATGACTGCCCAAGAAAAAGAAAATCCGGAACTAATAAAAAAAGAGACGTCGAGAATTTCAAGAATTGCACAGGGCGCCGGTGTCAACTCGTCGGACGTTCGGAGTTTATTAAAACAATACGACCTTCTTGCGTCGATGGTAAAAGATTCGTCCGGACTTGATATGAGTCAGGGAATAAATCCAAGACAACTCCAAAAAATGATGAAAAAACTTGGAAAGAAAGGAATGAAATTTTAAATTTTAATTCCAAAAAAATTTAAAATTTTCTGAAGAAAAGATTTCTCATTGCCCTTCTCCGAGACGGCATTGCCGGTTATTCCTGCATTTATCGTCGTGTTTTTCGTTTCGTTGGTTATTAAACTATCTTCCGCATATTTCATACTTCCGTTGGTTATTGTATAATTTTGCCCATCATAAGAAAATGTTGAATTTTCTCCATAACAAGAATTGTTTAACCAAACTCCCTGACAATAGTATTCCGGAGAGATAATTAGTACAAAAGAGTTTGTATTAACATATTTGTTTGTAATATAATCTGCATCGTTTATTCCTACAAATTTAATACTCATATAATAATTAAATTTGTATTCTTGGGATAAATTCAAATTTTTTATAGGGAAGCTTCCAAAGATAATTTGTGAATAATTTTTATCTGGGTCAAAAAAACCATTTCGATTTTTTTGTAAAATGGAAAAATGTAATGAGTAAGTATTATTGTTAAAATTAAAATTAATTCTCTCTCCGTCGTATACACTAAATTTTATTGGTCCCTTTGTACAATTTTCTGAGTCCGTGTCTCGGTTACAAATATTAAATAAATTGGAGTTCTCATAATCCATCTCCTCCTTAATTTCGCTTGCCCGCATTCGGTTATAATCTTCCTGATTAAAAGAAGGCTGATAAATGATTGTTTCTCCCTGCAAGAAGGAATTCCCCGCGACATAAGATCCAAGAGGAGCTGGATAATTAACCCCCTGGACAAATCCCAAAAATCCAATTATCAAAAATCCGAAAATGAACGCGAATAATATTTTCTTCATTTTATTTTAATTCAACCAAACTAATATTTAAATCTTTATAATAAACACAGTTGGCGAGTTTCTGATCCAAAAGACAATAACCTCCGTTGAAGTAGACGAGAGTTGCTATATGGTCGGGCGTTATAAAAAATGCGTAATCGTAGCCGAACATTTTCGCGAACGTTGCATAATAGACAGAAAAACTTTTGCAATCCGCGCCTTTCTCAAACATTTCGTCAATTGAATAAACATTTTCTCTTGGCACTTCAGTATAATTATCTGAAAGAAATTTGTTCACACAAAAAAATTTATCCGACGGCATTTTTTCCGATGAACAATTGTCAAAAATTTCTTTTGTAATTGAAAGGTTTTCATTGTAAGAAATAATATTATCGACCGAACCAACTTCTTCTCCTATTGTTTTATTTTCAAATAAATGCAATTGCCCGAGAAAAACACCTGTAAAAAAGAGAAAAATTCCTCCAATTGTAAATAAAAGAACTGCTTTTCTTAAATTTAAATTTTTCTTCATAGTCCTAAAGGGATTTTTCATTTATAATTCTTGGTTTTTACTTACTGCAATATTATGGGTTAGGGCTTTTTAAACTTACTGTCAAATTATAGTATGAAAAGAACTTCAATCGAGATTAAGAAAAAAATAATTTCATTTTTGAAAAAGGACCCACTTACTTATGCTCAGCTTGAAAGGAAAGTTAACACCGGATTTAGAACCATAAAACAAAATTGCGAGGAACTTAAAATATTTGGATTTATAGAAATTGAAAAAATTCAAAGTCATCCAAAAAACGGAAAGCCATCTTATAAGATTAAAATAACTGAAAAAGGCAAAGAACAAAATTTTAAGTAACCAGTTTCTCCATAACCCTTTTAAAATATATCCTCTATGTTAAAGAATGAAAAAAGAAACTAAATATAAAATTATCCTCGTTCTTCTGGCTCTTGCGCTCGTCGCGTCGGTCGTTCTCTCGTTTATCCCGCTCGAGCAGGCATGCGGAGGAACGTCGAACAGCTGCACGATTGTCCAGACGTCGCAGTATGAATTCACCCTCGGACTAAAAAATTCGCACATAGGACTTGTCGCTTTTCCGATTCTTGCGCTCCTCGTATTTTTTGAATTAAAAAGACCTAAAAGGTATCAAAAAATTGCAATCACCGTCGGTATGTCGATTGGCTCTGTTTTTGCCGTTTACTTTTTGTATTTGCAATTTTTCGTTTTGAAGGCGATATGCAAATATTGCATGGTTGTCGACGTTGCCGTTATTGCAAGTCTTGCACTAATTATATTCTGGGATGAAAAATAAGAAAATTTAAAACTATTACATTTATTTAATGGATATGGGGAAAGAATATTCCAATTTGTTTGAAGTCATAAAAAACAATTTAAACAATCCTGAAACGGA
>DAIENA010000018.1:0-6379 GCA_027341315.1 archaeon
AAGCCTCTGTCGCATAGTCCCTTCGGTCTCGCTAACGCGAATGCGATAGAGAAAAAGAATCGAAGGAAAAAAGCCTCTGTCGCATAATGGTAGTGCACCGGACTTGAGATCCGGGCCCTTTGGGCTTCCAGGTTCGATTCCTGGCGGGGGCGTGAATTGGGTTGCTCGTGCAACCCAATATTCATTCTCCATGAATTGAACCGTAAAGGTTCGACGAGCAATTACGTGGTAGAGTTTCATAAAATTAAAAACAGAACACGGAAAAACTCGTGCGTGATTGGGAGCACTGGCGGGGGCGTTTATAACAAAAACAACGTCGGGGATGACTAATATATTTTTATAATAATCTTTATAATATCAATATTTGTGAATTTAGTATGTTTAAATTAGAAGACTTCGCAAAGAATGACTCTCCATTAATTGTCCAAAGTATGAACAGGTCAACCGGAATTACTCTTAGTCTTAGAAGTGAAATTGAATTGACTGCAAGCGAAAAAAGTTTTTCAATTAAAAATCTTTTTGAAAATTTTGAAAAAACTTATGACATAAAAACAATTAATTTGGATAACAAAACTGCAAATAATTATATTGAAAAATTTTTAAAAACAGGTTTTGAACTTAAAGGGCACAATTTGAAAACGGAATTAAAATTTTCTTATTCAAAAATTAATTTAGAATATGAATTAATCCTAAAATTAAAGAGTGAAGAGATAAAAAAATATTTCTCTCAAACCCCCCGTAATTATATCGAACCAATAATCCACGACGGCAAAAGCAAAATTAATTTTCAGGAAGCTTATGAAAATTTCGGAAAAAGTATTATTTAAATTCTTTTCTTATCAATTTTCCTCTATTGGTGATTTGGTATAATCTTCCATAAGGGGCGTTTGGAGTCATGCATTTGAGAATTTTCTTTTTTGTAAAAGAGGTCAAATGCCTAGACATTTCTCGCAAACTCAGTTTGAGGTTTGTCTTTTGGTTTATATCTTTTCTAAATTCCTCCGCAGTCAAGGGTTTGTCCTGGAATAATTTTAGGACTTCTTTTCTTTGTTTGCCTCGATTTATCCAAGCGTATAAATTCCAAAAAGAGGGGGATTTAACCATAAGATAGACAATAAATAGACATTTAAGAGAAAGATTGACACCAGATAGACAAAAACTTAAAAAGGGAAAAAATCCTGTTTTTGTATGAAAAAGTTATTATTTTTAGGATATAAGGATTCAAGATTAATCCCCTTTTTAAAAAGTGAATTGGATGTAACCCAAACAGAAGAAAAATTAAATTTGGAAGAAATCCTAAAATTAAATCCCGATAAAATAATAAGTTATGGATATAGGCACATAATAAAAGAAGACATTTTAGATAAATATAAAATTATCAACCTTCATATTGCTTATCTTCCTTATAACCAAGGAGTAAGCCCTAACTTCTTTAGTTTTTTAGAAAACACCCCCAAGGGAGTTACAATCCATTATATGGATAAGGGGATAGACACAGGAGATATTTTACTAAATAAAAAAATTGATTTTAAAAACGGAACTCTAAACTCAACATACTGGGATTTAAGAGCCGAAATTGAAGGCTTGTTTATAAAAAATTGGAATGATTTAAGAGATGAAAAAATAAATCCAACCAAACAAGAAAGCGGAACTTATCACGACAGGGAAGCCGAAAAGTTAATGAAATTTTTGATGGAAAAAAATAATTGGGATTATTCAACACAAGTAAATAAAATAAAAGATTACGGATTAAAACACGGATTTTGGAAGTATGCAGAGAAGGAAGATTTAGAAGGATTAGAAAAAGAAATGGCATGGCTAAAACTTGATGTGGATGTTGGAAATTCCCCTATTTCATATCGAACTTTAGAAAAATATAAATTGTTGATGGAAAAAATGAAATGAGAGACATTTTGAATGAATTAAAAAATCTGATAGAAAAAAAGCAAGTTACTTATGGATATTCTACTTCAGGAGAACCAATTTGGAGAATTGATGTTAAAGAATTAAAAAAATCTTTTTCAGAAAAACAAGAGGAGGAAAAATGAGACAAGTAAGTCGGTTAAGAGTATTACAAGATAAACTAATGTTAAGAAGGTCGTGTAGAAGATGTAACAATCAAAATACTGGAAGTTGTGTGGATTACCTTAACCAAATTCTTTCTCCGCCATTTCCAAAACTCGAACGTCCGGGCTCAAAAGATAGATGCGGTCTTCTTTAAATCGTAAACCACGGTAAATCTTTTGCAGAAATTCACGACGTGCTTTGTCTTTGTAAAAATTCCAATAATTTTGCGGCCGGGTTTTCATCAAAATTTTCCAAAATGAATTTTGAACGTTCGGGTTCGGATATTTTGTGAAAACAATCGAACGGCATTCGTCGCCGGGAAAGTCGACGCCGCGCGAGTCACGCGTCGAAAAAAGAATTTCTCTTTTTCCCTCTTTAAATTCTTTTGTTAATTTTCCTCTTTTGTCTTTTATCTGCATTTCTCTTACACTCTCCCGCGAGGCAAGATTCTTTAAATTGTATTCTGAAATTTCAAATTCGCTCGGCAGATCCATAAATGCATTAACGTGCACAAGTGTCGGGCGCGGCGCTTCTTTTACGGATTTGTCAAGAGCGGTCAAATAATCCTCACGTGAATGTTTTTCCGTCGAGAAATTTGAATATTTGCAGTCCATCTCAAGCCCGGTTCTTTTTATTTCAATTTCTCCCTGAGCTTCAACTTCGGCGTCGATTTTTTTAAAATCCGTCAATCCAAAAATACTTTTCAAAACTTCCTGTGAATGAAGCGTTCCGGACATTAAAACGATTATTTTATTTTTCTCAAGCATTTGTTTAAATTTTTTTGCAAGGTTTATTGTTACAATTTCTGCAAAAAAATTTTTGTCCTTTTTGGAAAACACAACATAACTTTCATCAAGAAATTCCGCAAACATTTTTGAAGTTTCTAAGACTTCAAACATATAACTTTCTTCATCGACGGATTTTAACCATTCTTCTTTTACAAAAATTTTAATTATATCATAAACTCCTGTTGCTTTTAGGGGGAGTATTTCTTCGTTCTGGACGGCGTTTTGTATTCGCGGGTCGTTGTTTAATTGTTTTATTAATTCAAAAATTTCTTCAATCATATTTTCATCCCCTTCCCCCGCGCCAAGAGCATGCATTAATGAATTTTGCAAACGGTCAAAATTTATTCTCCGTTCGTTGGAAAAACTGTCTAAAAATTCGTCGCACTCGTCGATTATCTCGACTTCTGTTTTTGGTTTTCGAAGTAACGCCGTTTCGAGTTTGTACTTTAAAGAATTAAAAACCATCACATCGGAGTCGATGTAAGAATCAAACTGTTCGTAAAACGGGCAGCCCGGTTTTCTTTTGTATTGAATAAACGTCATTCCGTCAAGCCCCTCATAACTTCTTTTTTTTACTTCCCCCAGGTTTTTTATTTCATATTTTTCAGGAAGAACGGGGCTCCAGTATGGGCACGCCGGTGCAACGCTCATCCTTTTTACATCTTTTACCGACGAGAAATTTTTTGTATCAACTCTTTTATTCTCTTCAATATATTTTTTTATTTTTAGCCAGTTTTTTTCCTTGATTTCAATATTGCACGGAAGTTCCGGATTCGCCGCGGACATATCTTCTTCCTCATTTTCTTTTTTTTCAGAAAAAACCCCTGAAAAAATATCATTAAGTCTTGCATTAATTTCTCTTCTTATCTTTGGAATCGCATTCACGTTATTCTCGAGAAATTTGCAGGGATGATTATTCCTTCCGGTGATAACGCTTATTTTTAATTTTTCTCCGTTTTTTTTCAGGAGATATTTTTCACCTTCGTAATCCCGTTTGTATTGCGCCTGCAAATTTTTTCCCGGAACAACAATGGAGCTTTTTCCAAGATGCGACGCGAGATTCAGGGCGATTGCCGACTTGCCGGTTCCGCATTTTCCGTCGACGAAAATAATTTTATTTCCGTCTTCAATTGATTTTAATATTTCGCGAACAACGTCGTCCTGAGTTTTTCCGTTCGAGAAGACGAGCGGTTTTAGGAACTCGCCGTTTTTGTATAAATTCCATGTCATGATTTAAAAAATTAGAACTGGATTATAAATATTTAGGGATTAAATTTCAAAAAAAGCCTCAGGAGGGGATTGAACCCTCGACCCTTTGCTTACGAAGCAAATACTCTACCACTGAGCTACTGAGGCAACAGCCCAGAAAGAAAATTTATAGTTATAAAATTATTTATTTTATCCTACAAATTTTATTAAATCCACAAGAGTCTGTTTCTCATTTTCGTCCCACTTACCAAAAAAGGTCACCTTGGAAGGAATGTAATTGTGAAGAATATATTCTACGATTTCAGAATAACTTCTTGCATATAATTTATCATTTTGTATTTTCTCTTTTTTTAAAAATTCAGCTATGGAATAGGGAAAAGTTTTTACATTATTTGAAAAAATTCTAAGCTCCTTATCTTCCATGAAATTATCATCTCTTTCAGATTTAAATTAATTATTATCCTCTAAGATACATAAAAAGTCCCAACTAAAGAAGTGGAGGATTGTCCGGGCGGATAAATCTAATAAAATTATCCAAACAATGAAGACAATCCTTCCGCTGCAGCTTCGTGCTTTTCTTCTTTCTTTGGTGCTTCTTCTTTCTTCACTTCAGCTGTGTGTGCTGGAGCTGCAGAAACCAAACTGGCGTTGGCCAATTCAGCGTCGATATTTACACCCTTAAGGCTTGAAACAAGACTCTTGACTTTCGAATCGTCAACACTTGTTCCCGTCGCTGCAACAACGCTTTTTACTGCGTTTTCACTAACTTCTTTTCCGAGTTTGTGGAGCAATAACGCCGCATATACATATTCCATTTTAATTTCTCCTTGTTTTCCTAACCAAAAAGACTCGCAAGTCCTTCGGTCGGGTTAACGGGTTTTTCCTCCTTTTTCGTTTGAGGAATTTCTTCTTTTTTATTTCCTTCTGGCGTAACTTCGTCAGGTTCGCCCGAAATAACTTTTATTAATCTTCTCTCGTGAGAGCCGGCTTTTTGAACAAGAATTTTAACCGTCTCGTCGTTGATTTGTCCAATTGAAACGGCAAATGCAAGAGCTTTTCCGAATGAATATTTAATTTCATTGATTGCTTCTTCCCGGTCAATTTTTATGTCAAAATAAACTTTATTTTCTTTTGAGTCATAAGCCGAAACCGGAAGAAATCCGATTGTGAAAGGCATTATGTTTAATTTTGAAAGCATCGCGGCGGCAGCGTCGGAAATTTTGTCGCCTTTTTTTGTTAAAACTCTTGGTGCTTTTATTTCAATTTTTCCGCCCTGAATTTGAATCTGAATTCCAAGTGCACCAAGTTCTGAAATTGCAGGTCCGGGAACGAGATCCGTCGGTCCGGCCGGAACTTCCAAATCCATCGGCGCAATCTGTCCGGGTTTTGCTTTTGCTGAACTTTTATTTTTTATAAGTTCGCCGGCAAGGTCGTACGAGTCAAGATCCGAAAACAAAATCGCAACGGGCTTTGTGAAACTTTCCTTCAATTTTAAAACCATTTCATTTTTGGAGTCATCTATTGCTCTAAACAATAAATTTTTTCTTGGAACTTTTACCGTCGCTTTTCCCCTGAGTTTTTTTACAATCTGCTGGAATTGCGAACCCGGAATCGTCGAAACGTCGGCAATTAAAATTGTTTTTTTATTTTTTATCAAATCTGTCAATTCTTTGACTTGTTTTATTTTCTCTTTCGAAACGTGTGCTTTAATTTGCTTTTTCATCTTATTTTTATTTTTACAGGTTTAGTCATTGTGAATTTTACTTCAATATTTTTTATGTTTTCTTTGTCTCTTGGTAAGGCTTTTATTAATTCATTATAAACAGAATTTATATTTTCAACAATTTCTTCGTCTTTCATATCTTCTTTTCCGACGGCAACTTTTATCGACGCTTCTTTTGTTCTTATCCTCAAACTCGTGTTAATTTTTTCTTTAAGTTCGTTAATTGATTTTTCGTCGGCGTTTAAAACAATTCCCAACTGGGGAGACGGCATTTTTCCGGCGGGGCCAAGAACCCGTCCGAACGTCGTCGCAACTTTTGGCATTAATTTTGCCTGGGCAATAAAAAAATCGTATTTCTTTACGAGTGATTTTAATTTTTTCTTGTCGCCGTATTTTTTGAAATCTATTTCGGTTATCGTGTCGACAAAATCGCTTTTTGATTCAAAAAACCCGGCAATTTTTTTATCCTTGGATTTGTGTGGAATTTTTATAAAAATGTTAAGGGGATTTTTTTTCACCTCAAACTTTTGAAGATTTATAATTAAGTCGACCGTCTGTTTGAACTTTCTCTTTTCGCTCTTTCTTAATTCCG
>DAIENA010000018.1:6479-11864 GCA_027341315.1 archaeon
CAAAGCTGCTTTAAGCTGTTCATTAAATGCCATTTTTTCCTGTCCTTCTACA
Organism: archaeon; assembly: GCA_027341315.1. GTDB lineage: Archaea > Nanobdellota > Nanobdellia > Pacearchaeales > GW2011-AR1 > GW2011-AR1. The sequence goes on from DAIENA010000018.1 coordinate 6,532, forward strand.
GTATGCATCTCTTTCCAGAAATCGGAATTTGATGATGTAGTTTATTGGACGAATTTTCTAGAAAGAGAAGGTTTATAAAATTAACTTTTATCAAATCTTTGTAAGTCGGGGAGCTGACTTCGGAGTCCGGACGTTAAGTCGTCAAGAAATGAATTATGATTTCTGGATTTTGAGGAAGGTCCGCCCATCCAAAAAAACCATTTTGTGAAAACAAAATTGTCGTGAGGCAAAGCTCTGCTACAGAAACGCCACAGCCGTTTTGGAGTTATGAATCGTGAGACGAACTGAGAAAAAACGGATATGTTGAAACGAGCAACTTGGTTGATGCAAAGGCACGTGTGCCCGCTTAGTCGAATGTCAGCACGTTCGGTCCGTCTGGAAAACAGAAACGGCGAACGACAGAAGGTGGCCTATCCCCAACTTACACCTAAACGCTCGGTCGACGAAGTCACTTCGCATAAAGGTGGCCTATCCTGACTTATTTTTTTTAAAAATTAAAATTTTCTTGTGTCGGAAATAATAAATATTTGTTCTAATTTGTCTTCAAGTTTTTTCTTATCCTGGGCGTCTTTTTCTAAACGCCGGATGACTTTTGTAAAAGTTTCTTTTTCAATTTCTGTAAAGGGAACCGAGGCATTTTTATCAAATTCAATTTTGTGGTTTACTTGATAAACTTTTTGAGGAAGAGCTAATAAAGTTTCCAGAACTTGATATTCTATTCCTGCTTTTACATATTCTTTACTCGACGGAGAATCCTTAAAATATTCATGAAAATATATTCCGTTTCCATTTTTTGTGAACCAAAATAAATTTTTTTTGTTCATAATTAATCTTCCATTTTTAGAAGGCTTTTATTTTTTTCTTTTCTTTGGATTTCTTCTTTATTTCGATTGCGCGAGGAAATTGATTCTGAAATGTGCCTTTTTACAAATCCTCTGTTCGTTGTTAAACTTTCTTGAAGTTTTATAAAATAGAGTAAAGTTCTTTTTTCTTTTGGATCAAAATTTTTGCTAAATGTAATTTCAGAAACGGAATACAACTTTTTATTTCTTGAAAGGTAATTAAATATATCTAGAAAATCTTTTCCTATTGTATACGTCCGACCGTTATTTTGTTTCACCTGATAAAACTTGCTCATGGCGTTGTCAATAAAGATTGTCATAATAATCTGATAAATTATTTTCTTATAAATATTTATGTTCTTTAAGATAATAAAATGGGAATGGGGGGAGTCGAACCCCCGACACCATGATCTTCAGTCATGTGCTCTCCCGCTGAGCTACATTCCCATATCAAAGTTAGAGTTACAACTGTTTTTTAAAGTTTGTTGAAGAGAGTTTGTTCGTTAATAATTTCAAAAACTTTTATAAATAGTCAATTCTTTAAAAATACAAGATGGTGGTTAAGAAAAATTCTAAGTCTGAGTCTGGGAAAATCCCTTATGGATTAATTTCTTACGTTTTGGGAATTGTTGCAATTGTCGAGGCTTTCGTTTCGCCGTTTGCGGGAATTGTTTTTTCAATAATTGGCCTTTCATTTTCAAAAAAAGAATCTTCAAGTCTTACTAAAATATCAAAAAAAATAAATATTATTGCTCTTGTTCTTGGAATAATTATTTTGGTTCTTTCAATTGTTTTAATTTATTTGAATCTCCCGTCTTTAACAGGGGGTCTTGCTTAAATGAACTCAAAAAATTCGAAAGGTGCGATGGAAATGTCCGTCGGGACAATCGTTACAATCGTCCTCTTGATGACAGTTTTAGTTCTCGGTTTATTTTTTGTTCAGAAAATTTTCTCGTCCGGAAATAACGCAATTGATTCCGTTGATACACAACTAACAAGCCAGATTAATCAGCTTTTCTCCGACGGTTCCGCGAGAATTGCGGTTTATCCCACTTCAAGGTCAATAACAATTACAAGAGGCGATTCGACGCCGAAGGGTTTTGCCTTTTCAGTATACAATGACGCAAAAGGCCAGTCCTCGAGTTTTTCTTATGTCGTGAACGCGAGCGACGTTTCAAACTGTAAAGATGCAACTACAAATCAAAATATTATGACGACACAAATTGCTAATTCCTTCCTTCTTGGAGGTCAAGGTCAGTTCACTCTTGGTCCCGGCGGTTCATTGGACCTTGCAAGACTCGTGAAGTTGGATGTTCCGACGACCGCTCCGCCTTGCACAGTCTCGTATACAATAAACTTGAACAGGGATAACAGCGCTTATTCAAGTGCGGATGTATTTGTGACATTCAAGTAAACCCAATTTTTTTAAACTCGCTTCTCTTTTATTGTAAATGGCTTTAGAAATTTATAACACCCTCTCGAGAAAAAAAGAAAAGTTTGCTCCATTAAAAAAAGGGAATGTGAACATTTTTGTATGCGGCCCGACGGTATATGATTTTTCACACGTCGGTCACGCGAAAACTTATGTGCAGTTTGATGTAATTGTAAAATATTTAAGATACTTGGGTTACAAAGGTTTTTATCTTCAAAATATCACGGATATCGACGACAAAATTATAAAGAGAGCAAATGAAACCGGAACTGACTGGAAAGAGCTTTCTGAAAAATACAAAAAAGAATATTTCAAGGACATGGAAAACCTCGGCGTGAATTCAGTAACAAATTATGCCAGCGCGACGAATTATATAGCCGAAATTGTTTCTCAGGTTAAACGATTAATTGAAAAAGGTTTTGCCTACAAAATTTCGGACGGATATTATTTCGACTTAAAAAAGGATGAGGAGTATGGAAAACTTGCAAGAAGAACTTCAATTGAAGGGGAAGATGCTGTTTCAAGAATTGATGAAAACGAAGAGAAAAGAAATTCAGGAGATTTTTGTCTTTGGAAATTTAAAAAAACGAACGAACCGTCGTGGAAAACCGAAATCGGCGAAGGAAGACCGGGCTGGCATATCGAAGACACGGCGATAACGGAAAAAGAATTTGGTTCCCAGTATGACATTCACGGAGGAGGGTTAGATTTAATTTTTCCGCATCACGAAGCCGAGATTGCGCAAATGGAATCTATTTCAGGAAAAAAACCGTTGGTTAAATTTTGGATGCACACAGGATTTTTAAATATCGGAAAAGAAAAAATGGGTAAATCAAAAGGAAACTTTTCAACGATAAGAGACTTATTAAAAAATTATTCCTCCGAGGTTTTAAGATATCTTTTTATTTCGACAAGTTACAGAAAACCGCTCGATTTCTCAAATGAATCGCTTGAAAACGCAAGTTTATCGTATTCGCGTTTAAGAAATATTTGCGAAAATATTAATGACGACAAAAAATTGAATAAAGAATTTTTGAAAGAGTTTGAAGAAGCGATGAACGACGACTTTAATTGCCCTATGGCGCTTCAGGTTCTTTGGAAGCTCGTTCGGGACGAAAACGCCGACGGAAAATACAACACCATAAAAAAAATGGACGAAGTTTTTGGGTTTAATCTCTTTAAAAAAATAGAAATTAAAATTCCAAATGAAATAAAAAAATTAGCAGATGAACGTGAAAAATACAGGAAGGAAAAAAACTGGAAGAAGTCTGATGAGATAAGGGAAAAAATCAAAAAGTTGGGATATGAAATTATCGACGGAAAAGAAGGTTGGAAAATAGAAAAATCTAATTAAATAAAATATTTTTCATAGTTTTTTATATTCGGATGCAAGAGTGTATCTGAATATTTGGTTTTGTTTTTTTCTCGGGAGTCCCGGTAGTATCGATACAAAAAGTTTGCAAGGTTATCTGCTTCATTTACGATTTTTATTTTTTCATCAAGACTTTTTCCAAAGTGAAAAACTATTTTTTTATTTATTTCATAAAGCATTTTTAATATATTCTCTGCTTCAAAATGTTTTAAATCTCCGTCCATAAAAATCTCTCCTTTATTCTCTTCTTTTAAAAAGAATTTTGAAAACTCCCCAATAGAAATAATTTTATAATTTTCACACGAAATAATGTCTTTATAATCCTTAGTAAAAATAATATGTTTATATTGAAATCCTAAAAAAGAGTTTGTTCTTCCTCCTTTTCTTCTTCTTTTTTTTAAGACCCCTTCTTCAAGGGTATACTCTTTTTGAGAGGTAATTGCTCCCGTAAAAATCTCGGGAGATTTTCCGTGATTGGACTCATCAATTCCTAAATACATTTCGTAATGGGTTTGGATTAGTTTATTAATATTCTCAAATTAAAAAATACTTTTAAAAAAGAATGTTTCTTTATTACCAAATGTTATACAAAAAAATTCTCGAGGTCTTTCGAAAAAATAAAATTTGTCCGTTTTGCAGGAGAAACAAAAAATTAATTATCCTGGAAAATAAGACCGCTTATTTAACTCCGGCGCAGGCGCCTTATACCAAAGATCATCTTTTAATTATCCCGAAAAGGCATGTTCTTGAATTAATCCGACTCGGGAAAAAAGAAAAAGAAAATATTTTAGACTTAATTCTTCATGGAATGAAAATTTTAAAAAAGAAATATCCGTCGGTGTTAATTGAATATAAGGAAGGAAGTCTAAAAAATGCGGGGAAGTCAATACCCCATTTACATTTTCATTTAATCCCAAAATTAAAAAATGCACTGGATATCAAAATAACCTCAGACAGGAGAAAATTTTTAAGCGACAAAGAACTAATTATTGAAGTAAATAAATTAAAAAAGAGTTAAAATGGTAAAAAAGAGTTAAAATGGTAAAAAAAGTTTTAAAAGAATTTAAAATGCAGTTTAACAATTCAGTTAACACTGCAATTATTGCGGCGTTCGGTTTTTTGGTTGCATTGTCCTGGAAAGATTTGATTACAGAGTTTGTGAATAAAATTTCTTCGTACACCCCGTTTCAAGGGCAGTTAATCTCCACATTGATTGTTACAGTTATTTCGGTTACAGGAATTTTTATTACAACAAAGATTTTTTCTCCTAAAAAATCCGACGCTGAAGAGAAAAAATGAAACTCAAATTTAGAAAAGGGGTTTTTATTGTGGTCTATTCTTTTTATAAAAATAATTTGGAGTATTTGTTACTTAAGAGAAAACTTCATTGGACTGGATGGGAATTTCCTAAAGGAGCCGTCGAAAAATTTGAAACAAAACGAATGGCGGTAAAACGCGAGACGATGGAAGAAACGGGTTTAGCTCCTGTAAAAATAAAAAAACATAAATTTTCCGGAAAATATCTTTATTCAAGAACTTTGAGCGACCGTCCGAACGTAGTCGGGCAGACGTTTTCATTATACTCGGTCGAAGTCGAAAAAAGAAAAATAAAAATTGACCGTCACGAACATTCGCGGGCGTCGTGGTTTTCTTACAAAGACGCCGTAAAAAAATTAACTTACGACGA
>DAIENA010000019.1 GCA_027341315.1 archaeon
GGCTTGTAACCGCAAAAGGAAATAAATCTATTTTAGTTACTGAACACTACTGGAATTATTTGAATGATCCTGTTGTAGAAAAAACTCTTTATATGGTTGGAAAAGGAACATTAAAACCAGAAGACACTTATGACAGAATAAGGGCTTCTGAAGAAGGGGCAAGATACAGGGAAGCAATCGAACCTCTAAAACGAAAAGGAGTAAAATTGGGAAAATGAAAACATATATTTACGACGTCGACGGAAAAAAAGGAAAACAGATGGAAGTTCCTGAATTTTTTAAAGCAGTAGTTCGAAAAGATTTAATTCAAAAAATTGTTGAATCTATGAAAAGAAAACAACCATACTCTCCTAATCCTCTTGCGGGAAATATGTATTCAGCAAGCGGTAAACTGAAACACCACAGACACGTTTGGAAAAGCCAGTACGGACGTGGAATGAGCAGAGTTCCAAGAAAACAAAGATCAAGAAAAGGTTCGCAGTTCGACTGGGTCGGTGCGACGGTTCCGAATACCCGTGGCGGACGAAGAGCTCATCCTCCGAAAGTTCTCTCAATGATTGGAGAAAATAAAATAAATAAAAAAGAACTTAAGGCCGCAATTATTTCGGCCCTTAGCGCCACAGCGTCGGAAAAGTGGGTGTTAAAAAGATACGAAACATTAAAGAATCAAAAAATTGAAACACTTCCGATTATTATCGAATCAAAAATAACAGAACTCAAAATAAAAAAAGTTCTTGAAATATTAAAAAAAATACTTGGAGAAAAACTTTTTTCTGTTTCTATAAGAAAAAGAGAAGTCAGAAGCGGAAAGGGAAAACTCCGAGGAAGAAAACATAAAATAAATTCTGGACTTTTATTTGTCACAGGAAACAATGAAAAATTAAAAACGACTGCGTTTGAAGTTTTAGACGTCAACACTCTTTCGGTTGAAAACCTTGCAAATACTGAACCAGGGAGAATTACAGTTTACACTGAAAAAGCAATAAAAGATTTGGGAGAAAAATACAAATGAAAACAAAAATGAGTGGAAGAAAACTTGAATCTGTTGGAACTCACTTGAAACCGGTTATGACCGAAAAAGCGGTTATGATGATTGAAAGAGACAACACTTTGGTTTTCACGACGTCGACAACGATGAAGAAAGAAGAAATCAAAAAAGAAATAGAACACATATTTGACGTTAAAGTTAAAAAAATCAGGACTCTTGTCAAGGAAAATAAAAAATATGCTTATGTTAAAATTGGAGGAGATACTCTTGCGATTGATGTTGCAACTAAATTAGGATTAATGTAAAATGGGAAAAAGAATAATTCAACAGGCGCGTGGGAAAGGAAGTTCGACGTACAGAGTCAATAAAACTGTTTTCAAATACAGACTAAAAATTCCTAAGGGGATTTTAGGCGAAGGAACAATCTTAAAACTCGTCGACTCGGGTGCGCACACCTGCCCTATCGCAAAAATTCAAAGCAACGAAGGAATTTTTTACATTCCGGCATTTAAGAATATGACAGAAGGAGAAAAAATTTATTTTGAAAACGGAGAGACAAAAGACGGAAATATTTTGAAACTGAAAGACATTCCGGTAAAAACAAAAATTTACTGTATTGAATCAAGGCCCGGAGACGGCGGAAAGTATATTAAGAGTGCCGGAACTTATGCTACTGTTTCAAGAGTTTCAGAAAAAGAAATTGTTGTCTTAATGCCGTCGAAAAAAGAAAAAAAATTCAGCCCTTACTCAAGAGCGGTCGTCGGAATTATTTCCGGAGACGGACGACTCACAAAACCGATACTCAAAGCAGGAAAACATTATCACATTAAAAAAACTAAAAGCAAACTTTGGCCAAGGACGTCGGCGATTAAAGTCAATGCAATCGACCACCCTTTTGGTTCAGGCCGTGGAAAGAATCCTAAGTCAAAGATTGCGAAGAGAAATGCACCTCCTGGAGCAAGAGTTGGATTAATCCGACCTAGAAGGACAGGAAAGAGAAAATAAAATGACAAAAAATTTATATAATTTGATTGGAAGAGAGCCTGAGAAAGTCGAAGGATTAAAGATTTCTTTCGGAAAAATTAAAGGAACATTAACTTTAATTCCAAAAAATGAATACGTAAAAAATAAACTAACAAAAATGGATTATGGGATATATATTCATACTCAGGACGGAATGGATGTTCCGATTGATTGGCTTGGTTCAGCAGTGAGCCCTGCAAGATTTAATGACTATTATAAGATGAATGAAAATGGAGAAATTACAAAGAGATAAAATGACAAACGAAGAAAATATAATTGAAGTGAAAAAGAAAGAGCAGACATTTAAAGGCAAGACCCTTGACGAATTGAAAGCGTTAGACGTTCGGGAATTTGCAAAATTACTTTCTTCAAACCGAAAGAGAAATGTCCTGAGAAATTTCCAGAAACATGAAAACTTTTTGAATAGACTAAAAAAGAAAAACAAAAGGTCAATTAAAACACATATAAGAGATTTGGTAATTCTTCCGGAACTTGTTGGAATGAAGATGCAAATTTATAACGGAAAAGAATTCGTTCCGGTCGAAATCACCTTCGAGATGCTCGGACACAAGCTTGGAGAGTTCTCGATGTCAAGAGTGAAGGCAAAACATAATAAAGACGAAAAAGGAAATCCCAAAATAGGAAAACCTGCACCAAACAAACAATAAAATGGCAAAAATAAACACAGAAAAACCGATGGGAAAAAACGAACAAAAAAGACAGACGACGTCGGCAGTCAAAAAAAATAAGGAAAAAATTTTGAATACACCTGTTTTAAGTTCAGAAATAAAAAAAGAAGAAATTTCTGAAAATGAAATTGAAAAGATTAATCCGACAAAAACAGAAGAGAAAAAAGGAACTGAAGAAAAAACTCAGGAAAATAAAAAAGAAAAAAAGAAAGTTGAAAAGAAAGTAAAGAAAGATTCCGTTTTTGTCAATGTGGAAAACCTTTCCGTGTCGACAAAAGTTTCAGCTTCAATCTGCAAATTCATAAAATACAAAAAAATAGACACTGCAATAAAAGAACTTGAAGAAGTTTCAAAAATAAGAAAAGCGATTCCGATGAAAGGAGAATATGCCCACAGAAAAGGAAAGATTATGTCCGGTAAATTTCCGGTTAATGCTTCAAAGGAATTTATTATCCTTTTGAAAAGTTTGAAGGGAAACGCAAACAACCACGACGTCGACGAACCCGTAATCACCGAAGCATTTGCAAATAAGGGAACCGCCGTTTGGGCTTCGGGCGGAAGAAAAAGAAAAAGAACGCATATCAAAATCACCGCCACTCAAAAAAAATTAGTTAAACAAAAAAAGGAGAATAAAAAATAAAATGGAAGAAAAAAAGACAGTCAAGTTCAAGAAAGAAGAGTTTTCGATGAAGGAAAAAATCAAAAATGAAATTGGAAAAGGAAAACTTTCAAAAGTTAAAATTGAATACGCTCCCGTCGGTGAGAGAATAATAATTTCGACAAACAAGCCCGGGCTGATAATCGGAAGAGGCGGAGAAAAAATTGAACAATTGACAGAGATATTAAGAAAAAAATTCAAACTTGAGAATCCCCACGTGGAAATTGATGAAATAAAAAACCCCGACCTTGATGCACAATTGGTTGCAGACGACCTTGCACTTGGTCTTGAAAGATTTGGTCCGTTAAAATTCAAATCTCTTGCATACAGGGCTCTTCAAAGAGTTATGAAAGCCGGAGCTCTTGGAACGGAAATAAGACTCACCGGAAAAATTCCAAGCGCAAGGGCAAAGTCGTGGAGATTTGCTCAAGGATATCTTAAAAAAACCGGAGACAGCGCAAAGGTTGTTGATCGGGCGCAATCGATTGCCCACACAAAACCCGGAGTTGTCGGAGTGAAGGTAAGTATACTTCCTCCGGACGCAATTATGAAAGACAGAATAAAAATCGACGACAAATTAATCGGAAAATTAATTTCAAATATAGAAAAAGATGAAACTGAAAAAATTCCAAAGAAAGGAAAAACTAAAAAACAAAAAGGAAAAAATTAAATGGCAATATTAAAATCAAGAGAAATTAGAAGCATGAAAAAAGAAGACAAGGAGAAGAAACTTAAAGAATTGAAACTCGAACTCATAAAGTCAAAAAGCAAATCCTCTCAGGGGAAAAGCCAAAAGACGAGAGAAATAAAAAAAACAATAGCGAGGTTATTAACAATAAAATAAATATGGAAATATGTCCAAAATGTGGTCTGCCAAAACCGGCGTGTATTTGCGACCAAATACAAAAAAGCTCGCAAAGAATTCACATCGCAAATGACAAGAAAAGATACGGTAAAATCGTCACTCTTGTTTCGGGCTTCGACAACTCCATCGACATAAAACAAATCGCAAAAGAACTAAAAAATCAACTTGCCTGCGGAGGAACGGTCCGTGACAAAACAATCGAACTTCAGGGCGAACATTCAAAAAAAATAAAACCAATACTCACGAAACTCGGTTTCGACGAGGAATCAATAGAATAATGACAAAAAAAGAAACAAAAACAATCAAGGAAAAATCAAAGAAGGAATTGACGAGCGAAGCCTGCAAGGATAAAGACTGCCCGGTTCACGGAAACTTAAAACTTCGGGGAAGAACTTTCAAGGGTTTTGTTGTTTCAAAGCATGATAAAAGAATTGCAATTGAATTTGAAAGAATGATTTATATTAAAAAATATGAAAGATACGCCCGAACGAAAACGAAACTCCACGCACGACTTCCAAGATGTATGGAAAACAGCGTTGCCGTCGGAGATTTGGTCAGAATAAAAGAGTGCCGACCTCTTTCAAAGATAATTCATTTCGCATTTTTGGAAAAGATAAACGGTTCGGAGGAGAAAAAATGAGAGCAATAAGTGCTAAAGCAACTGCAGGATGCAACATTGGAACTAAAATGATTGCCGCCGATAACAGCGGAGCAAAATTGGTAAAAATTGTTGGAGTAAAAAGAGGAAAAGGAAAAAAAGGAAAACAGATGTGCGCCAAACTTGCTGATTGGGTGAAAGTTTCAGTGAAATCCGGAGACCCGGAGATGAAAGGAAAAGTTTTCGACGCTGTTTTAATCCGGCAAAAAAAACCATTCAGAAGGCTTAACGGAGAAAGAATCGCATTTGAAGACAACGCCGTCGCTCTTCTTAAAGACGAGAAGGGAGACCCGAAAGGAACACAAATCAAAGGACCAATTGCAAAGGAGATAATCGAACGATGGCCGCAGGTTGCCAAAATCGCTTCGATAGCATATTAAAATGAAAAAATTTTCAACAAACTGGAAAGGAAGTAAGAAATCAAAAAAGCAGAGAAAGTACACCGCGAATGCACCGCTTCATCTGAAAAAGAAATTGCTTAGCGCAAACCTTGCCAAAAATTTGAGAGAGAAATACAAGAAAAGAAATGTTGAATTGAGAAAAGGAGACTCTGTTAAAATTATGAGAGGTAAATTCAAAGGTAAAACCGGAAAAGTAACGAGCGTCAAAACGAATCTTTTGAAAATTTATATCGAAGGGATCCAGAAAAAAAAGCAGGACGGGTCTATGGTCGACGTTCCATTAAAAGCTTCAAATCTGCAGATAACCGAACTAAACACCGACGACAAAAAAAGATTCGGAGCGCCGAAAGCGGAACCTTCGAAAGAAAAAACAGAAACACCTAAAAAGGAAAGAAAGCCTGAAACTAAAGAAGACAAAAAAATGGAGAAGAAAAAATGAAACGACATATGAAAAGGCAGGAAATGCCAAAGAACTGGCCGGTTCCAAGGAAAGGAACTGCGTTCGTAGTTAAAAGCAATTCAAAAGGAATTCCAATTTTAGTTGTTTTAAGAGATATCATGAAAATTGCAAAAGACCGAAGCGAAGTAAAAAAAGCAATTCATAAGAAAGATTTAATTATCTCGGGAAAACCCGTTAACGACGAGAAAAAGTCTCTTGAACTTTTTGACGTTTTAACAATTGTTCCGTCAAAAAAGAATTACAGACTCGTCCTTTCGAAAAAGGGGAAATATGACGTTGAAGAAATATCTGAAAAAGATTCAAAAATAAAAATTTCAAAAGTTATAGGAAAAAGACTGCTCAAAAATAAAAAGGTACAACTGAATATGGAAGACGGAAGAAACTACCTTTCCGACGTAAAGTGCTCGATTGGCGACTCTGCAGTTATAGACCTTGAAAAGAAAAAGATTTCAAAAGTTTTACCCATAAAAGAAAATTCCGAAGTAATCGTAATCGGGGGAAAACACGCGGGACTTAAGGGGAAAATCACGAAGATAATTGAAGAATTGAATGTGATTGAAATAGTATCTGAAGAAAAAAAATTCAGGGCATTAATTAAACAAATTATGGTGTTAGATTAAAATGGAAAAGAAAAAATCAGAAAACAAAATGAGAGAAATAAAAATTGAAAAAGTAGTTTTAAGCGTCGGGGGTACGGGCGATTACCTTAACAAGGGCCACAAACTTTTAGAAATATTAACTAAAAGAAAACCTTCAAAAACGACGTCGAGAAAAAGAATTCCATCTCTTGGCGTTCGACCCGGACTTGAAATCGGAACTGTTGTCACAATCAGAAAAGGAGCGGAGGAAGTTTTGAAAAAAATGTTAATTGCCGTCGAGAACAATCTAAGAAAAAAACAAATCAGCGAGAACAATTTCTCGTTTGGAGTTAAGGAATACATCGAAGTTCCGGGAATGGAATATCACCGGGAAGTCGGAATTATGGGATTTGACGTCACTGTCGTTTTCAAAAGGACCGGACGAAGAGTAAGACTTAAAAAAATCAAAACCGGAAAAATTCCAAAGAGACAAGTTATAACAAAGCAGGAAATAATTAAATTCATGGAAGAAAACTTCCAGACGAGGTTCAAGTAAAATGGTTGCAAGTGACTGGAAAAAAGTATTCAAACAATTAAATGCAAAACCTGTTGTCAAGGCAAAGTTCCTGAAACACTGCAAACCCAAAGAAAGAAAAAATGGGATTGCCGTCCAGAAATGTGAACGATGCGGAAGGTTCGGCGCGCACATCGGTTCGTACGGACTTCACCTATGCCGACAATGTTTCAGGGAAATCGCAGTAGAAATAGGTTTCAAAAAATATTCATAAAATGACAAACTATAAATTAAATGAAGAAGAATTGAGAATTTCACTTTATTCTACATTTGATAATATAAAAGAAAAATTAGAAAATGGAAAAAAAGATGAGATTTATAAATTGTTAACTGAGGCTGAAAAAAAGTATCAAGAGTTGGAAGATGAAGGAACGATTAATGATGATGACACCCTGGCAACTCTCCTTAGTTTAGAGGAAATTAAAGAGGGTCTTGAAGGAAAATTAAAAATGGAGTTAACAAATTAAAATGGCACACGATGTAGTTGCAGACGCACTAAACATGATGAGAAATGCTAAGAAAGCAAAAAAAGAAATTGTGAAAGTTAAAATAATTTCTAACTTGTTAATTGAAATTTTAAAAATCATGAAGCAAAAAGGCGCGGTAAAGAAGTATAAAATTGATCCGAAAGATAAATCTCTTGAAATTACTCTTGGCGATTTTACGGAGTGTAAAGCGATAAAACCCCGATTCAGCTGTAAAAACGAACAAATTGAAACATACCGAAGAAGATATCTTCCGTCGAGAAACCTTGGAACGGTCGTTCTTTCAACGAATAAAGGCCTTATGACTCACGAAGAAGCTGAAGAAGAAAAAACCGGAGGAAGCTTAGTTGCTTATTTTTACTAATGAAAAAAGCGCTTTTAAGAAAAGTTAAAATTCCCGAAGGAGTAAGTGTTTCAATAAACGGCGAGGACGTTAACATCAAGGGCCCTGAAGGAGAAGTTTCAAGAAAATTCAATTTGGGAAAAGTGAATATTTCCGTTAAGGAAAAAGAAATAATTCTTGAAAACGGAAAAGCAACAAAAAATGAAAAAAAAGTAATGAACACAGTTTATTCCCACATAAAAAATATGGTTAAAGGGGTACAGACACAATTTGAATACCGATTAAAAATCTGTTTTGGGCACTTCCCGTTTACAGTAAAACAAGAAGGAAAAAAAATAATGATTAAAAACTTTCTTGGAGAAAAAGTCGACCGAATTCTCGAAGTTCCCGACGGCGTTGACGTTGAAATAAAAAAAGAAATAATTACGGTTAAGTCTCCAAACAAGGAACTCGCCGGACAGGCTTCTGCAAATTTCGAAACCGCAACAAGAATTCGTGGGAGAGACAAACGAACTTTTCAGGATGGAATTTATATAATTGAAAAAGGCGGAAAGAGAAAATAAAATGACAACGTTTTTACGACGAGATTCAAGAAGATTCAAAAAATTCAGTAAGGGAAAAGGAAAAAAAGCAAAGTGGAGAAACCCGACCGGAAGGCATAACAAAATTCGGGAAGGAAAAAAAGGATATCAGCCAAGAGTTAAAATAGGGTATGGAAATCCCATTCAACCAGAGTTGAAGGAAATTGTAAGAATAAACAATCTTTTAGACTTAAATAAAATAAACAAAAAAAGCGCTCTTCTTGGAAAAATCGGAAAAAAGAAAAAAATTGAAATTGCAAAGGCAGCAAAAGAGAAAAAAATAAAATTTTTAAATTTTAATCCGGATTCATTTTTAAGAAAAGAAGAAAGAGCGTCGAAGAAAAATAAAAAAGAAGAAAAGGAGACTGAAAAGAAAAAATGATAATAAAGAAAAAAGAACTCGCAGCAAAAACATTGAAAGTTGGAAAAGCCAGAATAAAATTTGTCCACGCGAGACTCGATGAAATAAAAGAAGCAATAACAAAACAAGACATCCGGGATCTCGTCGCTTCGGGCGCGATAATTATAAAACCAATCAAGGGAAGACTAAGCAACACAAAAAGAAAAAACAAGAAAGGGCCTGGAAAAGTCAGAAAGAAATTAAAGAAAAGAAAACAAACTTATGTTAAAATCACAAGAAAATTAAGAAAGCACGTTAAACTTTTGAAAAAGCAGGGCGTACTCTCAAGAGAACAATCCCTTGAAATAAGAAAGCAAATAAAAAACAAAGCATTCAAAAGCAAAGCAAATTTAAAATTAAGTATTGAAGGAATGAAAAAATGAAAACACTAAAAAGAAGAAAAAAAGAAAGGAAGACTGATTACCTAGTTCGAATGAAACTTTTGAAAAGCGAGAGGCCAAGACTAGTTTTTAGAAAAACAAATAAATATTCGGTTGTACAGTACACGACGAGTGAATCGGCTCAGGACAAAATTGTCTTCGGAATAACTTCAAAAATACTTTTAAAGTACGGGTGGCCTGAAAATTTGAAGGGAAGTTTAAAATCAATTCCTGCTACTTACTTAACCGGATACTTCGTCGGAAAAAAAATTTTGAAGGAAAAACTTGAAGAGCCAATAGTTGACCTGGGAATGCAAAGAGCTCTTGAGAAAACGAAAATTTTTGCCTTCTTAAAAGGATTAATTGACTCAGGGATTAAGATTGAATGCCCTCCCGAAAAGTTTCCCGAGCAGGAAAGGCTCGACGGAAAAAGCGCCAAAGAAGACATTTCGAAGACAGTAACGGAGGTAAAGAAAAAAATAGAAAAATTATAAAATGGAAAGAAAAAAAGAAAAATTAGAAGCTCTGAAAAAAACCGCGAAGGTTTACGGCACGATTTCAGAAGAAGGAAAGAAAAAATTTGACGACGACAAAGTGATTTTGGAGGAAATTTTAGAAAAAGAAATTCCTGAAATAGAAATAGAAGAAACTTTACCTGAAGAGAAAAAAGTTGCCGAGAAGAAGTCTTACAGGCGTGATTACAAAGCTGAAGAAGCTCAATCACTTGAAGCGTGGGTTCCAAAAACTCAACTTGGAAAGGATGTAAAAAACGGAAAAATAAAAAATATCGACGACATATTAAGCCAGAATAAAAAAATTCTTGAATCTGAAATTGTCGACACTCTTCTTCCGATAAAAACTGATTTAATTTCAATCGGTCAGTCTAAAGGAAAATTCGGCGGAGGAAAAAGAAGGGCTTGGAGGCAAACTCAAAGAGTTACTCAGGAAGGGGGAGTTATGACTTTTTCTGCGATGGCAGTCGTCGGCGACGGGAACGGACACATCGGAATCGGCGTCGGAAAAGCCGGAGAAACTTTACCTGCAAGAGACAAGGCAACAAGAAAAGCAAAATTAAATTTATTAAAAATAGAAAGAGCATGTTCAGCATTTGACTGCCTTTGTGAAGACCCCCACTCAGTTCCATTTGTCGTCGAGGGAAAATCCGGAAGCGTTAGAATAAAATTAATGCCGGCGCCTCAGGGAACCGGACTCGTTGTTGCAAGAGAACTAAAAAAAATTTTATCTCTTGCCGGAATAAAAGATGTTTATTCAAAAACCGAAGGAAAAGTGCAAACAACGTTCAATTTAATTAAAGCGTGCCTGGACGCGCTGGAGAAAACAAATAGAAAATGAAAGAATTTAGAAAATTGAAAAGTTTAGATGAAATTCCGGAAATTAAAGTGGGAGAAATCCTTGGTTTTGGACAACCTGGATTTAAGCCAACTCTTTCGATGGTTACTTATAACGACGGAAATAAGTTAAAAGTCCTTGGTAATTTCTTTCAAAGAAATAAAACAGTAGTAGAATATACTTTTTTAAAAGATAGATTATGGGAAATCTATGAAGATGGGAGTATTAATGGTCTCGCAGATGAAACTAGATATATTGAAAGACATAATAATTCATCATTTAAATATTATAAACAAAAATTAATTGAAGCTGGAATTTGGGAGGAAGCAAATTAAAATGACTAATAAAATAGCAGTAATACGAATAAGGGGGCAAGTCGGACTTGATAAAGATATGAAAGAAACTCTTTTCAGAATGAAACTTCGAAGAAAATATGTCTGTGCGATTTTTGAACCGACAAAAGAAAACCTCGGAATGATAAAAAAAACAAGAAACTTTATTTCATACGGCGAAATCTCCGACGAAACTTACAAAGAGTTAGTTAAGAAAAGAGGGAAAAAAGTTGACGGAAAATTGAAACCGTTTTTCAGACTTCATCCTCCAAGAGGCGGAGCCGAAACAAAACTTCACTATCCTCGGGGAATTTTGGGGGAGAACAAAGAAATGGATAAATTAATCGGGAGAATGTTATAAT
>DAIENA010000001.1:0-38872 GCA_027341315.1 archaeon
TGTTCCGACTCCTATTTTTGGATAATAGTGAGTAACTTTTCCAATGAACTCTTTTTTAGTTGTTGCTGCGGAGTTTTCAACAGTTGAAAAGTCGTCGTTTGTCGGCGTCCCCAAATAAAAACCTGACGAGAAACCCCTGTTGTAAACTTTTTTTAGTTCTTCCAAATAATTATCAATCTCTTTTTTTGTTAATTTTTTGTCCAGCGCATTTCTGTAAATTCTCACGACGGTGTCGACGTATCTTGCGTCCCGGTTTCGCCCTTCAATTTTAAATGAAACAATTCCCGCTTCTTTTAATTTTTCCATGAATGGCAGCGCACATAAATCTTTTGCGGACATAACTGTATTTCGATTTATTTTTAATTCTTTTCCCTCTTCGTCGGTGATTTTATAACTTCGTCGGCAGACCTGCGTGCACATTCCGCGGTTTGCACTTCGTTTGAATAATTCCTGAGACATAAAACATCTTCCGGAAACTGCGACGCACATCGCTCCGTGAATGAAACATTCGACCGGAACGATTTTTGAAATTTTTTTTATCTGTTTAAGATTCAATTCTCTTGCGAGAACCACTCTTTGTGCGCCTAAAGATTTGTAAAATTTTGCAGCTTCGGCGTTTGAAACCGACGCTTGTGTTGAAACATGAAATGGAATTTTGAATTTTCGGCATAAATTTATTACAGACAAATCCCAGCAGATTATTGCATCAACCTTTCCCTTAATTTTTTTTAGAATACTCTCCACTTTTTTTATTTCTTCGTCGTAAATTATCACGTTTAAAGTTAGATACTTTTTAATTTTTTTTCCGGTAATTTTGTTTATTTTGTCCAAATCCTGAATTGTAAAATTTTTAGCATTATCTCTCATAGAAAATTCTTTGAGCCCGAAGTAAACCGCGTCGGCGCCGGCTTTAACCGCGGTTGCCAGCATTGAAAAATCTCCCGCCGGCGCTAAAAGTTCATATTTCTTTTTCATAATAAAAAAAGATTTTGAGAGTTTTTAAGATTTCTTGATTTTATAAAATGGAATTCCCGGCGCTCTTTCCGGTTTTGCAGGTTCAACTTCGATTTTCCCATGAAAAGATATTTCGATATAATCTCCATTTTTGTAATCTGCATTTGTGAGGACGGTGTATTCCTTTTCGTCCAACCTATACCTCAAACTAAAACCTTTTTTATTGTCATTGAAATTGTAAATTTTTTCTTTGTCGGCAAAAAATGAAAAACCTTCTTTTGTTTTTTTGAAGCTTAAAACTTTTCTTTCAAGTGATTCATCAACGATTGTAGGTCTTGATCCGTTTATATTTCTGACATAAAATCTTTTAGGAGAAAAATTTTTAATTGCATACTTAAGGTTTTTGGAATCGTCTTCTTTTAGGAGCCAATAAACATTAAAATCCATGAAAAAGTAAATAAGAAAGGGTTAATAAAATTATTTTTTCTTTTGTTCCTTCTTATTTTTCTTGCCCCATTTCTCGAAGAGAACTTTATTGTCTTCGATTTTGAATCTTGAAAGGACGAAGAAGTAAAGTATTGCGAGAAGTCCGAACGAGCCGATTATTGCAAGAACAATCGACAAATTGCCGACGAACCAAACCGCAAAAATTAAGATGAACCAAATCCAATGTTTTTTTACTGCGGACTTCCACATGGCAAGGAGCGTCCAGACAATCCCCCAAATTAAAATCGCGATGCTAATAACCATTTGCGCAGTCGGCGTTGATAAAAATTCAAACATACCCAGATTAATGAAATTGGTTTTAAAAATGTTGTGAATTAGAAATACTTTTTTATTTTTTTAAAACTTATCATTCATAAATAGTTAAGAAAGTTTAAATATAAAAAACGTTTTTCCAGCCTTAGGTTGTACCGATTGTGGTAATAAAAAAAGAAATAGATACAAATTATTGTATCAAACCAAAAAGATGAACTGTCCATTTTGCAATAGTACAAGATTGAAAGTAACAAACAAAAGAACTTCCCCCGAAGGAATCAGAAGGAGAAGAGAATGTCTTGATTGTTCAAAAAGATTCACTACGTACGAAAAAATTGCGGAATCGGACATATATGTAGTCAAAAAAGACGGTTCAAGAGAAAAGTTTGACGGCACAAAATTGAAAAGAGGACTCGATAAGGCATTTGAAAAGAGGCCTGTTTCGCAGGACAAAATAAATCGAGTCGTTTTTGAAATTGAGGAACAAATAAGAAAAAAAGGAAAAAAAGAAATAAAAAGTAAAATAATTGGAGAAATGATGATGAAAAAAATAAAAAAATTAGACAAGGTTGCGTATGTCCGATTCGCGTCGGTGTATAGAGACTTTAAAGATATTGATGACTTCAAGGAGGAGCTAAAAGAATTATAATGGAAGATGAAAATTTAAACGAGCAGTTGAAAAAACTCACCTCTCTGGATATGAGTATAAATCAATTAAAAGTTGTTAAAGATAAATATTTGAAAGATTCTGCGACGGTCGAAGAATGGTTAAGAACTGTTTGCCACAACATCGCCCTTTCAGAAGTTTTACATTCCGGAAAAATCAGCGACGAAGAAATTTTTGAAGGAGTAAATCATGAGTTTAAGGAGTATGAGTTTAATGGCAAAAAAGGAAGGATAATTTTATTTCATAAAGAAGGCGATGACCACAACGGAAGACAACAGAATTTTAAGAAATTTGTGGATAACCTTGAGAGGGCGGCAAGGAAAAATCCTGAACTCATAAAAGATACTGAAGAAAAGTTTTACAGGCTTTTGTCCGCATTCGACTTTTTACCGAATTCTCCGACGCTGATGAACGCCGGCCGGGATTTACAGCAATTGAGCGCGTGCTACGTTTTACCCGTCGGTGATTCAATAGAGGAAATTTATGAGTCTGTAAAGAATATGGCGCTGATTCACAAGAGTGGCGGAGGAACTGGTTTTTCATTTTCAAAATTAAGGCCCGCTCACGACGCTGTTTTAACCACAAAAGGGATTTCGTCCGGCCCCCTTTCATTCATGCAAATTTTTGATAAGTCCACCGAAGTTGTTAAACAGGGTGGAACAAGAAGGGGGGCAAATATGGGGATTTTGCATTACACCCATCCGGATATTTTGGATTTTATAGATATGAAAAAAACTCCGGGAATTATGGAAAACTTTAACATTTCGGTTACGGTCGACGACAAATTCATGAATGCAGTCAAGAATAACGAGGAATATGATTTAATTAATCCAAGGAATAATAAAGTCGCCGGAAAACTTAATGCAAGGGAAGTTTGGAAAAAACTTGTACGCGGAGCATGGGAGACGGGAGACCCCGGAATAATTATAATCGACAGGATAAACAATACAGGAAGTAACGCAACGCCGCACCTTGGAATGATTGAATCGACAAATCCGTGCGGAGAGCAGCCGCTTCTTTCCTATGAACCATGCAATCTCGGGTCGATTAATTTATCCAACTTTGTCGACGAGGAAAAACAATCCTTTGATTATGAAAGACTTAAAGAGACCGTGAAAATATCGACAAGATTTTTGGATAATGTGATCGATATAAATTGTTATCCCATTCCAAAAATTGAGGAGACTGCAAAAAAGACGAGAAGAATCGGTTTAGGAATTATGGGTTGGGCAGAGTCGCTTGTGAAATTAGGAATTCCATATAACTCTCCTGATGCTCTTAGAGAAGCAGAGAAGGTTATGAAAATAATTAATGAAACATGCATGGATTATTCAAATGAACTTGCAAAAGAGAGAGGAGTTTTTCCGGCATATGAAGGAAGTGTCTTTGATAAGAACAGCAAGTATTTTAGAGGAGTTGAAAGTTACCCTCGGCATTCGGCAAGAACGACCATTGCACCGACGGGAACAATTGGAATCGCCGCCGGACTTCAGGGCGCGGGAATCGAACCGTTCTTTGCGATAGTTTATGTTCGTTACAACGCCGCCGGAATTGATGCGTTAAAAAAAGGAGAAACTCCAAAGGAGAAAGATACTTTTTTTGAAGTGAATCCTTTGTTTGAAAAAATAGCCAAGCAAAATAATTATTTTGGTTTAAAAAAGGAAGAGTTGTTTTTAAAAATTAATAATAATCATAAGAGCCTCCTTGGAATAAAAGAGATTCCGCAAAAAATTCAGAATTTATTTTTGACTTCTCATGATTTAAATCCACGAGAACATGTTTTAATGCAATGTGCTTTTCAGAGATATACAGACAACGCCGTTTCAAAAACAGTTAACCTTAGAAATGAAGCAACCGTCGAGGACGTTGATGCAGTTTACAAACTCGCATACGAAAACGGCGCCAAGGGTGTTACAATTTACAGGGATGGTTCAAAGCAGTTTCAAATTTTAAATATTAATGAAACTAAAAAAGAAACAAAAAAAGAAGTTGACAAAGATTTGCCTGAGTTTGCCAATTATTATGAAATTCAGACAGGTCAGGGGTCAATACATATTCACATAAATTATAATGAAGAAAGAATTTCAAAAATTTTTGCGAATCTCTCGCCGATAGGAACGGAAATTTCCGGAATGGCGACGTCGCTTGCTATTGTTCTTTCAAAATATTTTGAACTTGGCGGAGACCCGATTAGGATTTTAAAACATTTGAATTCTATAAAATCCGAGAAGCCGTACGGTTTTGGAAAAAATAAAGTTGATTCCATTCCGCACGCGTTTGCGATTGCCATACGAAGACATCTTGTTAAAGTCGGAAAAATAAAACCATTGGAAAACGGAAACGGATTCAAAGACCAAAACGACAAAATTGTGGAAATCGACAGGGAAGTGAAAAATCTTCACTGTTCAAAATGTTTCTCGTCGAATGTCGGAATGGTTTCAGGATGCAGCGAACCGACGTGTTTTGACTGCGGATACAGTAAATGCAGTTAATTTTAAAAATGTTAAGAGAATCTCTATATATGCCTAATCAGACATTAGATAATTTTTTGATGGAAAATCAGACGACAATAGGTGTTCAATTTGGAATGGAACCTGAAAATAATATATGGGTTTCAGGAGTCTCATTTAGTAAAAAAAATTTTGTTTTGGTTAGTCATAAGGCAGAAATTCGCGAAAATAGATATATAACTTATTCCAAAGAATGCAAGAATATAGATGAAGTATTTGCAAGAGGAAAAGAAATTTTTGAAGAGGTTAAAAAAAATCCGAAAAAGTATTTATATGTTTCTGAGTAACAAATAATAAAAACTTCTTTTACATTTATTGTTTATGAAAAAACGTTTTATTGAATTATGGGAGAAGATGGGTGCTTCACAGAATCCAGAAGAAGAATTTGAAAGAGTAGTCAAATTATATAAGAACCCAAAAAGATTTTATCATACTCTGAATGGTCATATAAAAAATTGTCTAATTGAATTTGATTTTATAAAATCATCAATTAAAAATCCACTTCAGATTGAATTTTCAATTTGGTACCATGACGTAATCTACGACACTCATTCAAAAACTAACGAAGAAGATAGTTCAAATTTAGCTTATAAGGTTTGTATCGAGAATAACTTAGCGAAGAATTTTTCTAAAAAAATATCTAAACTAATTTTGTTTACAAAACATAACCTTGAGCCTAAAGATGGAGACACAAAAATCCTTTTAGATATAGATTTATCTCGCTTGGGAAAACCTTTTGAAGAATTTAACAAAGATAGTGAAAATATAAGAAAAGAATATTCTTGGGTTCTAGAAAAAGAATACAAGGAAGATAGAATTAAAGTTCTGAAAAGTTTTTTAGAAAGAAAAAATATTTATTATAATAATTTTTTTAGAGAAAAATATGAATCTCAAGCACGCCAAAACTTAGAAAAATCAATAGAAATCTTAAGCTCAAATTTAAAAGAGAATCCTCATTATGAGAATGAAGAAGATTTGCCCAAGAAAAAATATTTTGAAGCTCAAGAAAGAGATAATGGGTTGGAGGCAATGGGCTGGGGCAAACATTGGTTTGAACTTGATGAAGATGATGATTTTGATAGAGGAATAACTCCCTTTAGTCATTGGGATGAATAAAATGGAAACAGATAAATCAAAACTCGGGCTTGTTCACGTTTACACCGGCGACGGCAAGGGAAAAACGTCGACGGGAATGGGGCTCGTCGTTCGGGCGCTTGGCCGCGGTCTGAAGGTGAAAATAATCCAGCTCTTCAAACGCGACACGGGGGAACAATTCTTTTTTGAAAATTCCGGAGTTCCATATTTACAATTTAAACCGTTGCATCCATATTTCAAAAATTATGATTCGGCGCAACTTGAAAATATAAAAAAAGAATTTCTTGAATTTTGGAAGGCGGCACTTTTTGATATAGACGAATATGACGTTTTACTCGTCGATGAAGTCGGGCCGGGATTAAACTGGGGAATTATTTCTGAAGAATTAATTTTTGATTTGATTGAAAAAAAACCGAAGCATCTGGAGTTAATAATGACGGGGCGCGACTTTTTGCCGTCAATTCTTGAAAAAGCCGACTACGTTTCCGAGATTAAAAAAATAAAACATCCGTACGACGACGGAATTCTTGCGCGTGAAGGCGTGGAGTTTTAGATGATACCAATTCTTTTAATGATTCTTGACCTTCTGGCTTTGACGTCGCTCACGCTTGTTCAATTCAAAATAAGTTTCGTCCCGCAACTTGCCATCCTTTCGTCGATTTATTTGATTGCAAAAGGATTTATGTTTAAGGATTTTATGAGCATTATTGATTCAATGATTGGAGTTTATCTGATTCTCGCGTTTGCATTCGGCATTTCGTCTTTTTTATACTGGATAATTTTAATTTGGTTTATGTACAAATTATTTTTTGTGGTGTTATTTAACCTTTTCAACTTTTCATAAATAAAATTAAAAAGGCTGTGTTTATATTAAAAGTATGATTATCGGAATAACCGGAACTTTTGCGTCGGGGAAAGGGACAATTGTGGAATTTTTGAAAACGCAAGGATTCAAACATTATTCTGTTCGTGGTTTTCTTGCAGATGAACTTGAAAAAAGAGGAATTTCAATTAACAGGGATTCTTTAATTGAAATTGGAAATGAACTTCGGGCAAAAAATTCTCCGAGTTACATTGTCGAGCAGATTTATAAAAATGCACAAAGTAACGGCGGAGACGCGGTCATTGAAAGTTTGAGAGCGGTGGGTGAAGTTGAGTCATTGAAAAATAAAAAAGATTTTTATTTATTCAGCGTCGATGCGCCGATTGAAATTCGTTACAAACGAGCCGTTCAAAGAAATAACGAAACAGACCACGTAAGTTTCGAAGAATTTTCTTCACGTGAAAAAAGGGAAATAAAAAATAGTGACCCATCAAAACAAAGTTTGATTGATTGTATGAATCTTGCAAATTTTAAATTTGAAAATAAGGGAACAACTAGAGAGCTTCATGAAAAAGTTGAAAAAGTTTTAGGTGAAATCAAAAGTAAAATTAAAACACAATGTGTCCGCCCGAATTGGGACGACTACTTCATGTCGATGGCTTACCTGGTTGCGATGAAAAGTAAAGATGAAAGTACACATATGGGTGCTGTTATCGTCGGTGAAAGTAATGAAATTAAATCCACCGGCTACAACAGTTTTGTCAGAGGATTGAATGATAACGTCGCCGAAAGACAGGAAAAACCGGAAAAATATTTTTGGTTTGAACACGCAGAAAGAAATGCGGTTTATAACGCCACTTTAATCGGAACTTCTTTGAGGGGATGTAAAATTTATACAAACGGAGTTCCGTGTATGGATTGTGCGAGGGCAATAATTCAATCCGGAATATCTGAAGTTATAATTGATAAACAATGGGACGAAAAAAATCCCGGTCTTTGGTCGGAGCACGCAAAAAGAAGTCTTCAGATGTTCGAAGAAGTTGGAGTCAAGGTTCGATTCTGGACGGGAAATCTTCTTTCAGTCAAAAAATTCATGAGAGGAGAATTTATTTAAATTTTATAATAATGAAGAAATTTTATTTGCCATTTGTTGGTTTATTTCTTCTCTCGATGCGTAAATATCAAACCGCGTAATTTCCGGAATTTCTGATCCATATTTTTTACATGCTTTTTTATATAAATTCTCAAGCCAATCAGTTGCGTATCTTTTATTTACCAAAAGCTGATACTGAGTTTTTTTCTCATGATCATCTAAATCTCTTCCGTTGCTTCGGCTTTTTCGAAATTCAAGATAATCTTTTTCCTTCCAATTTTCTGGTCCACAAACAACAAATAAATTTGTCGGGGAATTTGCAAAAGCAATTTTATGCCCTTCAAGTTGAAGATAATATTCTTCCGATACCCCCTTGGATAAGTAATCTTTGTCATAAACTTGATAACATGCTGATTCCTCACTTCGACTTCTCACAATTATTTTATTATTCTCTCGAAGAGGTTTTCTAAATCTTAAAAACTCGTCGGTTCGGTAAACACTATGAGATTCTGCAGCCGCCTTTGGATTTAACTCATCTCCAAATTCCGAACGGTTTTGTTCGATTACTCTGTTAACTTGTCCCGAACCTCTTTTTGTTGGTTCTTCTAATATCCAAACGTCGGCCGAATTTGGGTCGATATACGTCGTTACTTTATTTTTCACCATCGACGCGACACGTAAATCTTGATTCGTTCCTCCTCCGCTCAATAATTTGTGGGCATACCAAAGAAAATTTTCAGGGGTAGTGGTGGTTGTGGAGGCACAATCTTTTACAGTGAATAAAAACTCACTTAAATTAATAAAATCATTTCCCCAATGAGTTTTTATTTCATCTTGAAATTTTTCTGTATGAAAAAGAGCATCGATTTCGGTTCCTCTTAAATCTTTTACAGTTTTTCCGTCGTTCTGAAAAAAATTAATTATTCCTTCTATTTGCGTGCTTGTTCCGCTCATATCCGGACCACATACAACAATATCAAGAAATTTTCCCCTTCCCATTTTATTATCACCTTTTTTTATTTTTTAAACTAAATCGTTTTTTATCATATACATAAGAGTTGTATATTTAATAAGAATTACCTGACAAATTTGCTACACAAATTTTTATAAATAAAATTTTTTTAATTATAGAATGGAAGAAAGAATTTTTGTTCCGGAAATGGATAAAATTTTGAATAAAGAGTTTAAAGTGTTGGATAAGGGATTTGTCAGAGTTGTTGATTATATGGGAGGAGATGAATCAATTGTTCAGGCCGCAAGAGTTTCATACGGAAAAGGAACAAAAAAAGTTAGCGAGAACAAGGGATTGATAAGATATTTAATGAGACACCACCATACAAGTCCTTTTGAAATGGCTGAGATAAAATTGCATGTTAAAGTGCCAATGGATGCGTGGAGACAATGGATAAGACACAGGACAGCAAATGTGAATGAATACTCAACAAGATATTCAATTGCAATTGACGAAATGCAGGAAACCTCCCCCGTTGAATGGAGGCTTCAATCCAAAGACAACAAACAGGGAAGTAAAGGTATGGTTTCCGAAGACATTGGGAGGCAATTAACAAATAAGGAAGAAAATCTTCAGAAATTCTCAAGAGAGATATACAATGAGCGAATTGATTTTGGGGTTGCAAAAGAACAAGCACGAAAAGACCTTCCATTGTCGACTTATACTGAAGCATACTGGAAAATTGATTTACATAATTTATTGCATTTTCTTGGATTACGAATGGATGAACATGCACAACATGAAATAAGACAATATGCAAATGTAATTGGAAATGAGATTGTATCAAAATGGGTGCCAATGACCTGGGAAGCTTTTCAGGATTACAAATTGAATTCGATTAATTTTTCTTCTTTGGAATCGAAGACGTTAATAAAAATTATCAACAGCAAAGAGGGCTTGGAAAATATTGACAATTTTTTAAATTCGGAATTTTTCAAGTCAGATGGGAAGTTGAATGGAGAAGGACTTGAATTTAAAGAGAAGATAAAAAAGATGCTGAAGATGTAATTTTAATTTTCTTATCCAAAATTTTATAAACAAAAATTTCTTAGGGGCTTGATGGCAAATGGCGAGATTATTCCGGAATTAACGAACGGCGAGTTTGAAGAGTTTGCAAAAGACGGGCTTGTGTTTATTGATTTTTTTGCGGAATGGTGCATGCCGTGCACGATGATGAGCCCGATAATCGAAGACCTTTCGGAAGAGTTCGACGGAAAAATAAAGTTCGGGAAAATCGACGTCGACGACAACGCACGAATCGCCCAGAAGTTTGAAGTTTCATCGATTCCGACTTTCGTTTTGTTAAAAGACATGCAGATTGTCGAACGACTTTCCGGGACGATTTCTCAGGACGAACTCGAGGAAGTTTTAAGGAAACATTTGTAATTTAATCTCGAGAAACTTTTATAAACTATTTTCCTAATTTACATCTATTAATAACGGCTCCGTAGCTCGGCTCGCAAGCCCAGTTGCGGTTTCCATTTACGTTGCACAGATTTTGTGCAACTGAACATTGCTCGGCCTGGTCGACCAGTCTGAACAATTAATAACGGCTCCGTAGCTCAGCCTGGTCAGAGCACCGGACTTTTATGCACGACTTCGTCGTACGTTCTTCGCGAAGCGTCGCAAAGAAATCCGGGTGTCGAGGGTTCAAATCCCTTCGGGGCCATAATCTTCAATTACAAAATAAAATGAATTTGAAAAAACTGTTATCCACTTCTGCCGTTGAGAAAAAGTATTTGGAAGCAGGAAGAGTTTTTGGAGATAATTTGAGTTACATTTTTCTAGGAAAATGCGTCGAGTTTGAAAAAAATCTTGATAAATTAATTTCTTGGGAATTAGAATATGCAAAAAGAGGATTCAAAACCATCCCCCTTAATGAATTTGTAGAATTTGGCAGATATGGAAAGGACATAAAAAATATTTTAGGAAAAAAACGCGACGCCGGCGAAAAACCGTCATATCCCGCTCAAAATTACAAAGATATTCTTTCATGGAAAGAAATTTTTTCGGATTAAATTTTGAAATAGGACAAAATAATTTTCAAATTATAAATTTTTTGGTAAATAATTGTTGAAAATTCCAAGAAAATCTATTAACCACAACATTTTTAAACCATTTTTTAGTATCATTTATTATAGCACGTCTATCCATAAGTTACTCCTTAGGGGCGATTGTGTAAAATTAAAAATCACCGACGACAAAAATATGCATATTCTACAACCAAAGCACATTAAAATGAATGAAAAAGAAGTTGAAGAGCTTTTGGATAAATTAAATATCTCAAAAAGTCAGTTACCGAAAATTTTGGACGGTGATGTTGCGCTTCCGGAAGGTTGTGAAATCGGGGACGTCATAAAAATCGAGAGAAAAGATTCAGAGACCGGCGAATTAAATATTTATTTTAGGGTTGTTGTATAATGGTTGAGGGAAAAAATCATCTTGTTGTTAAGAAATATCTTGAGGACCACTCACTTGTTGAGTCTAACATAATTTCTTATAATGAATTCATAAGTGAAAGAATGCAGGAAATTGTCGACGACATTTCTAATTCAATTGAACAGGACGAGGAAGAATTTAAAATTCAGCTTGGAAAAATTGAAGTCGGAAAGCCCGCGGTTATAGAGGCTGACGGAAGTACGTCGACGATTATGCCATACGAAGCAAGAATAAGAAATCTCACTTACGCCGCGCCGATAAGTCTTGAACTTACTGTGAAAAAAGACGGACAGGTCGACTCCGAAGTTGTTGAGATTGGAAAAATTCCGGTGATGGTTAAAAGTAAAGCCTGCAACACATCAGGTTTTGACAGGGAAAAACTTATAGAAAATTATCATGACCCTCTTGATCCAGGAGGATATTTTATTATTAAGGGTAATGAAAGAGTTATGGTTATGGCCGAAGACCTTGCTGAAAATCAACCGTTCATAGAAGAAAATTCAAAGGGCCAGCTTGTTTTAAAATTATTTTCACTGAAAGGAACTTACAGAATTCCGACGACGATAAAAGAGGCAAAAGACGGAATTTTTGAAACTTCATTTTCGAGATTTAAAGATATGCCGACGGTGATATTACTTAAGGCGTTGGGATTGACAAAAGAGTCGGATATTGCAAGATACATCGGAAAGGAAACTGACAGCGTTATTGTCAACCTTTATGAATTCGCAAACATTGCAACTGAAGAAGACGCGATGATGTACATTGCCGAGAAAACAAATCTTCAGGGTACAAAAAAAGAAATTTTAGACAGAGTAAAGCAAAGAATTGATTCTTACCTTTTCCCCCACATCGGGCAGAACAAGGCGTCGCGAATGAAAAAAGCAGTCACGATTTGTAAACTTGTTAAACAATTTCTTTTGGCAAAAGAAGATACAACTCTTAGAACTGATAAAGACCATTATGCAAATAAAAGAGTTCGACTTTCAGGAGATTTATTGACGACGCTTTTCAAAGTTAACCTTGGAATTTTAATACGAGACTTGCAATATTCACTGCAGAAATCCCAGAAGAGAAAGAAATTTTTCTCAATTAAAGTTCTTGCAAAGTCAACTTTGTTTTCTCACAGAATTGAATCAGCGATTGCGACCGGTTCATGGACGGGGGAAAGAAGCGGGGTTACGCAGAACATGGATAAGACAAATTATCTTGCGACGATTTCACAGCTTCAAAGAGTGGCAAGCATGCTTGAGTCAGGCCAGGAAAATTTTAAAGCAAGAACTCTTCACCCGACGCACTTTGGAAGATTTTG
Organism: archaeon; assembly: GCA_027341315.1. GTDB lineage: Archaea > Nanobdellota > Nanobdellia > Pacearchaeales > GW2011-AR1 > GW2011-AR1. The sequence goes on from DAIENA010000001.1 coordinate 12,662, forward strand.
CCCGATTGAAACTCCGGAAGGAACCGAAACGGGGCTCCGAAAAAATCTTGCGTTACTCAGTAAGGTGTCAACAAGAGTGGACCTTGACGAAGACAAATTTATAAAATATCTGGAGAAGTCCGGTCTTGACAAGGAATTGAATGAAGGTTCAGAAGTTTTTTTCAACGGAAACTATATTGGAAATGTTAAAGACTCTAAAGAGTTTTCAAATTTAATTAAAGAAAAAAGAAGAGGAGGAGAACTTCCGATAGAATTAAGCATTAACGAAAAGGAGGGTCTTCAGACTATTTTAATTTCAACTGAACCGGGAAGAGTTCTCAGGCCTTTAATTGTTATTGCCGACGGAGTTTCAAAATTAAAAAATGAACATCTTATCCAGCTTGAGCAGGGAAATTTAAAATGGATAGACCTCGTTAAATCCGGAATAATTGAATATATCGACGCTGCGGAGGAAGAAAGCGCGCTCGTTGCAATGAATTCGAACGAACTCACGACGGAACACACACATATGGAAGTAGATCCTGTTGCTTTTTTAGGGGTTGTTACAAGTATAACTCCGTATGTAAACCACAATTCATGTGCTAAATTAATTAAAGGAACAAAAAGTTTCAAGCAGTCACTTGGACTTTACGCGGCAAATTATCTTTGTAGACTTGATACAGATGTTTCGGTATTACAGTATCCGCAAAAACCAATTGTAAGAAGTTTTGTTTATGACACTTTAAACACTTATCCTGCAGGTCAGAATCTCACCGTCGCTATTATGACGCACGAAGGGTATAACATGGAAGATGCTCTTGTTTTAAACAAGGGAAGTCTTCAGCGTGGCGTCGGAAGAAGCTTTTATTTTAGACCTTACTCTGCAATTGAAATGAATTACGCCGGAGGATTAAAAGACGAAATTGTAATTCCGGACAAAGACGTTTCGGGATACAAAATGGAATCTCTTTACGGCTCTCTTGAAAACGACGGAATAATTTATCCGGAAGCAGATATTAACGAGGGGGAAGTTTTAATTGGTAAAACTTCGCCGCCGAAATTTTTGAGTGAAGCAAGAGAAATTTCAGTCAGAACGAAAAAAGAGTCGAGCGTAACTTTAAGACAGGAAGAAAAAGGAATTGTGGAATCTGTTTTTGTAACAATCGACGACGAGGGAAACAAAATCGTTCAGGTAAAAACAAGAGATTTAAGAATTCCGGAACTCGGAGATAAATATGCAACTCCGTACGGGCAGAAGGGAGTTATAGGCGCAATTATCGACGAGGAAGACGTTCCGTTCACGCAAAGCGGAGTAAGACCCGACGTTTTATTTAATCCGCACGGACTTCCGAGCCGTATGAGTGTAGGTTATTTACTTGAACTCTTGGCAGGAAAAGTCGGATGTCTTCGAGGAGAAACTGTCGACGGAACTGCCTTTGGCGGGGAAACAAAAAAAGATCTTGAAGAACAGCTTCAGAATTTAGGATTCAGATACGACGGAAAAGAAACAATGAGAAGCGGAGTTACAGGGAAGAAAATTGAATCCAAAATATTTTTAGGAAATCTTTATTATTTGAAACTTAAATATATGGTTGCAAATAAAATGCACGGAAGAGCGTCGGGAAAGATTGCTCTTTTGACAAGACAGCCAATTGAAGGTCGTTCACGTGGCGGTGCCTTAAGACTTGGTGAAATGGAGCAACAGGCGCTTGTCGCCCACGGTGCGTCGCTGTTATTAAAAGAAAGATACGATTCAGACAAGGTCGTTCTTCCGATTTGTTCAAAGTGCGGTTCGATAGGTATCGAGGACAAAATAAGAAAAAAGACGGTTTGTCCGGAATGTCATTCGGAAGAAATTGAACCAATCGAAGTTTCGTACGCTTTCAAACTTTTGATTGAAGAACTTCAGGGACTTCACGTTCACACTAAATTTGAATTAAAAAATAAATACGAATAAAATGACAGTAAAATTAATCCAGTTCGAAAAACCAGAAGAGTATGATTTAATTAAAAATTACCTTCTGGAAAAATATAAAGATGAAAAAGATTTGGTTTCACATGTGAATGATTCAAGAGCTTATTTTGGTCTCAAGGAATATGAAGTTTCTGCCAACCGTGAAGAAAAGAGAGTAATTCTTTTCGAATTTAAAAAAGGTGGAGAAAAAATTAATAATTTAGAAAAAGAATTAAAAGGGATACTTGGTAAAAATGAATTAAGTGAGAAAACGAGGGAAGATTTTCAGAAAGTTCTGGGGGAAACAATTAAAAATTAAAATGAAAACAGAAATAAAATTTAAAGATGAAAATGAGTTTGAAATAATGGGAATGCAAATAGCAAATTATTTTGAAAAGGTGCTGGGAGTTTACACTCCGGGAGAATTAAAAAGTCATTACAGTATTAAAAATGAAAATCCTGTTGAAATAGAGATCTATCACAAGGAAAGAACTATTTTTATCGACGGGAAAACAAATCATAAGAAAAGCTTTCTTGAAAAAATTGCAAAAGAACCATCGGAGGTTTTAGTTTAAAATGAACACTATAACAAATTTAGAGAAATTAAATATGACGGAAATAAAAATAATTCCCATAGAAACATACAGCCAATACGAGGCAGTCAGAGATTATCTTTTAAAACTGCATTTAGATGAAAAAAACGGAACTTTGTTTAGAGGTAGAAATAAAACTTATTTTGGAAATGAAAAATATGAAATCTCTGCAAACATGGATAAAAAAAGAGTAATTATAATCCAAGAAAACGAGGATGGAGAAAAGATTAATAATTTAGAAAAAGAATTAAACAATGTAGTTGGAGGTTTGAATAATACAAAATGACAACAGTAGAACAATATGTCGCGTATGGAAAAATAAAGTTGAGAGAATTGGAAACAGAATTATTATTTGAATTTTCCCAAGTTAAGGCAAATTTAAAACAGTTGGAAGAAGGAAACGAAAATAGTGAATTAGGAATTCATTGTCTTAGATTTCGAAGGATGTCTTTAGAGTTGGGATATTATGACGTGGATACTTCAAAGCTGGATAGGGAATATAAATCACTTTTGCCTCAAATAAATAAATACATTAAAGCAAGTTAAAATGAAAAAAACAATATCAAAAAAAATCGGAGAAATTAAGTTTTCACTTCTTAGCCCTGAAGAAATCAAGAAAATTTCAGTTGCGAAAATTGTGACGCCGGAACTTTACGATATTGACGGCTATCCCGTCGACGGTGGATTAATGGATTTAAGACTCGGAGCAATTGACCCGGGAGTCAGATGCCGAACCTGCGGAGGGAAAATAAAAGAATGTCTTGGACACCCCGGAAGTATAGACCTTGCTAAACCAATAATTCATTTAAAATATGTTCCGGTTATAGAACTTGGACTTAGATGCTTCTGTCAGGAATGCGGGAAACTTATGCTTGACGACAAAGACCTGAAAAAATATACTCCAAGCCAGAGAGCAAAAAAAGCAAAAGATGCAAAAAAATGCCCTCATTGTCAGGCGACTCAGGAAAAAGTAAAACTTGACAAACCAACGAGTTTTTACCGGGGGAAAACGAGAATTTTCCCGACGGAAATACGTGAGAGTCTTGTTAGAATCCCGGACGAGGAACTTAAAAAAATTGCAATCGACCCGACGACATGCAGAGTTGAATGGTCTGTTTTGAATTCATTGATTGTCCCCCCCGTAACCGTGAGACCGTCTATAATTCTTGAAACAGGGGAAAGAAGTGAAGATGACCTTACTCATAAATTGTCCGATATAATCAGAGCAAATCAAAGACTTTGGGAAAACCTAAACGCCGGAGCCCCTGAAGTTATTATTGAAGACCTTTGGGATTTATTACAATACCACGTCACGACATTTTTTGACAACACCGTCGCCAGAGTTCCGCCAGCAAGACACAGAAGCGGTCAGCCGTTAAAAACAATTGAAGAAAGAATAAAAGGAAAAGAAGGAAGAATAAGAAAAAATATTGCAGGTAAAAGAGTTAATTATTCGGGTAGAACAGTTATTAGCCCCGACCCAAATATTAATATAAATGAAGTTGGAGTTCCTTATGAAATCGCAAAAGTTGTGACTGTTGCCGAGACTGTTAATGATTTTAATAAAGAAAAACTTTCAGAATTAATTAAAAGCGGGGAAAACTGGCCTGGAGCAAATTATGTAATAAGACCCGACGGACGAAAGAAAAAAATTACTCCGGAACTTCAGGAAGAAATTATTGAAGAATTAAAACCCGGTTACCAAGTTGAGAGACATTTACAAAACGGGGATATCGTTTTATTCAACAGACACCCCTCACTTCACAGGGCAAGTTTAATGGCGCATTATGTTCGGGTTTTACCGGGAAGAACTTTTCGGGTTCACCCTGCTGCCGCTAATCCGTATAACGCCGACTTCGACGGTGACGAGATGAATATTCACTCTCCGCAGACTGAAGAAGCAAGAGCGGAAGCAAAAATACTTCTTGACGTTAAACAAAATTTAATTTCTCCGAAAAACAATACTAACTTAATCGGTTGTATTGTCGACGCTGTAACCGGAAATTATATGCTTGGTAAAAGAGATTTCACAAGAGAGGATGCAAATCAACTTTTGTATAAATCAGGAATTGAAGCTGAATTCAGTGGAAAGACAGTTTCAGGAAAAGAGATTTTTTCAATGGTGCTTCCTGAAATTGATTTCTCAAATAATTCTCTTGACATAAAGAAAGGAAAAGTCACTAAAGGTGAAATTGATAAATCAACTTTTGGAGATGAAGAAGGAGAACTTGTAAAAATAATTGACGCAAAATACGGACGAAGCGCCGCTTTTGAAACTATAAGAAAGGCATTTAACCTTGGAAAAAATTATCTTTCTGAAACAGGAATCACTATTTCCGTCGAGGATTTTGATTTGGATGAAGAAACTATTGAAGAAAGTGAAAAAATAATTAAGGCGACGGAAAAGAAGGCTGAGGAAATAATCAAATCTTACGAGGACGGAACACTTGAACTTATTCCGAGTAAATCTCTTGAAGAATCACGGGAGATTCACTTATTGAAGGTTCTTAATGAAGCGAGAACAAAAATCGGTGCGATGGTTAAAGAAAGATTCCCTGAAACAAATCCGGTTGACCACATGATAAAGTCCGGTGGCGGGGGAAACATTTTGAATATTACACAAATGGCGTCGAGTGTTGGTCAGCAGGCTTTTGCCGGCGGAAGAATCGACATCGGGTACACTCAAAGAACTCTTCCATTTTTCAAGAGAGGAGATTTGTCGCCGCGTTCGAGAGGATTTATCAGAAATGGTTTTATAAGAGGGCTTAAACCCGACGAATTTTTCTTCCAGTCAATTACAGGAAGAGATTCAATTATGGACACTGGTTTACGAACTCCTAAGTCGGGATATTTGTATAGACGTCTAGCTAACGCGCTTCAGGACATGAGAGTCGAATACGACGGAACAATAAGAGATTCAGGAAACAATATAATTCAATTCCAGTACGGCGTCGACGGATATGACGTTTCGAAAATCCACCTGAAAGAAAAAATTTCTCCGGGTGAAGCGGTCGGACTCGTGACGGCGCAGTCTTTCGGTGAAGCTTCGACGCAGATGGTCCTTAACACGTTCCACATGGCCGGTGTTGCTGAAATGCAGGTTACAACCGGTTTACCCAGAATAATCGAAATTTTTGATGCAAGGAAAAAACCTTCTTCTCCGAAAATGGAAATTTATCTTGAGAAAGATTATGACAATGAAGAAGAAGCAAAATCTTTTGCAGAGAGAATAAAAGAAGTTACATTAAAGGAAGTCTCTACGGAAATTAATCTTGACTTTGGAGAAAAAGTAATTACAATTAATCTAGACAAAGATGAACTTAAAAAAACTCATGCAACTCCAAATAAGGTTGCCGAGAGACTTAATGAATTAGGATTTAAAGTTGAAAATAAAGGAAACTCGATTGTCCTTAACGCTTCGGATTATCAATTTAAAGAAATTTATCAACTTAAAGAAAAATTAAAGAAATCAATTATTTCAGGAATTAAGGGAATTGAACAGATTTTAATTTCTAAGAGAGGAAAAGATTTTATTGTAATCACCCTTGGAACAAATTTGGAAGAAATGATGAAGATGAAAGAGGTTGACAAAAAAAGAATTATATCAAATGATTTACATGAAGTTGCACGGGTTCTTGGAATTGAAGTTGCAAGACAATTAATAATAAATGAAATTAAGGAAGTTCTTGATTCCCAGGGTCTTGACATTCATGTTAAACATCTTGAGTTAATTGCCGACGCTATGACAAACACCGGAGAAGTTAAGGGAGTTACGAGAATGGGAATTATCGCCCAGAAGGCGTCTATACTTGCAAGAGCAACTTTTGAAACCCCTGTAAGGCAGTTTGTGAATGCAATTATTAAAGGCTCGTCAGATAAACTTGAAAGTGTTATTGAAAACGTCATACTTAATCAGCCGGTTCCCGTCGGTACAGGGCTTCCCGGTCTTCTCGTGAACGTTATCGGTTCTTTGGCCGGAGATGACAAACACAAAAAAACTGCCGAGTCGAAAATTGTCGAAGAAGCAAATAAATAATATTTTTAATTTTGTATTAATTATTTAGAGGTTACATATTCGAAAAGTTTAAAAGTCATCGTCCTTATCCTTTGATATGAAAAACTTAGTGTGTGATAATTCAAGAGAAGACTTTCCTGTAGATTATATCGGTGGAAAAGGAAAAGGATTACTAAAATTAAAAAATCTGGAAAAAGAACTTAGACAGGAATATTTTTGGAGAATAAAAAAAGTGGAAATTCCAAATTTTTTTATAATTCCTGTGGGTTATGATTTAAATTTTAAAGAAAATTTATTTAAGTTGGCCGATTCCTTAGGACCTAAAAAACTTGCTGTGCGTTCGTCGTCTCCATATGAAGACGCGGAAAATAATTCTTTTGACGGCATTTTTGAAAGCCATCTTGATGTTTCAAGAGACGACCTTCTTGAAGCAATTAATAGTGTAAAAAATTCAGCATTGGGGAAAAAAGCTGTGGAATATTCAAAAGAATTCAATGTTCCTATTGACAACAAAATGGCAGTTATTGTGCAAAAAATGGTGTCGAGGGAAAATACAGGAATAATTTACTCAAAGTTTCCGGCTATTTCTGATGTAACAAGAATTATTTCAAATTTTGGAAATAAAACTGAAAATATTCTTTTTGAAAGAAAAACTTTAGATTATTATGATGAAAGTGGCAATGAAATCAAAGAGAAGAAAATTGTTTCTGGCAGGAGAATAATCCAAGACGGGAATTTGGGCCATATTGATTTTTTTAGTGGATTTTCTGAACTTTCTCATTTTGTTGAAAAAAAATTTGGTTACCCTGTGAGAATTGAATATTCTTATGACGGAGAAAAAGAGGAATTAAATTTATTGCAAGCACGTTCTATAGAGAAGGGAAAAAGTTTGGAAAAAATTATAATGCCCGAACTTGAAGCTGGAAATTTAATTGCCGGAACTTATGGAGTAAATGGAATTGGAGACGTCACACTTCCGTTAGTTAATATAATTAATTCTAAAGAAGATGGAAAAGAACATCATATCTCAGAAAATGAAATTGAAAAGTTAGACAAGAAATATAAAAATGGTTATATTCTTCTTGCACAATATTTAAAATTTGATGATAATTATATTGATCCTATAACCCCCCATAAAAAAGCCGCCATAATTGGGAGTCAATTTTTGGGAGGAGATGATAGCCCCGACCATGATTGGGATATAGCAAGAAAAAAAGGATTGCTTTATCTTTTAATTCCGGATTTTTATTTTGAATTTTCCGGAGACAGGAAATCACCATTGAAAACTGGAGATATGGTGAGAATTATCAGCGACGGGGTTAAAGGAATGGTTTACAAAGTTGATTAAGTAAAAATAAATATTAAAAATTCTTAAAACAACAATTTTATAAAGCGATTTGGTATAAAGAAATTATATATGGTCAACACAATTGATATGCAGGACTTAAGAAGACTCGCTCTCTTTAGAAAAATTACAAGACTTGAAACAAGATATTGTTTTAGTTATAATGAGATATTAATGTTTTGTGTTCCAAAAAGAGAAGTTTCAATCGCTCTTGGAAGAAACGGAGAAAATCTTAAAAGAATGTCGGATATATTAAAAAAAAGAGTTAGAATTATTCCGCTTCCAAACGGAATTAACGACGCGAAATCGTTTATACAAGCCGTTATTGCTCCAGTCGGATTTACCGGAATCGAAATCACGCCTGATGAAATCGTCGTCAACGCCGGCTCCGAAAATAAGGCGGCGCTTCTTGGACGAAACAAACGGCGATTCCTTGAAATGAAAAAAATCGTTAAAGATTTTTTTAGACTTGAATACAGAATTATTTAACTTTTTTTTCGAGAACCGAATTAATTACGTCTGAATATTCTTTATAAGATTCTTTTATACAATTTTTTACAGATTCTGGATTGTGAGGAAATTCTTGAATAAATTCTGATTCGGTAATAAATCCGTAATATTTTTTATTTTTGTTTCTATCGCTTACGTCTATGACGTCGACGTAACACTCGTCTACATTAACATTTTTTACAATGGCGGGATGATAATCAAACTCAATTTCTCTCGCAACAACTTCCCAAACCAAATCTCCGGGCTTTATACCTTCAAACCTTGCTTTTTGCTTTTGATAATTGTTTTTGGTTAATAGTTCCATAAATATAATTTTCGATTAAATTATTAAATATTTTTACAAAGAAAAGTATATTTCAAAAAACGAAATTTATTAAAACTCTTTAGTTCTTTAGTCTTTATATGGGTTTTAAATGAAAAAAATTATCAACAATTATTCTTCACAGGTAATTTACCGCGGAGAAAAAAAGGAACTTGAAAATATTTTGAAGATTCTCTGCCAAAATTTAGGCACTGGTTTTGAAGAGCAAATATCAGTTTTTTCAAAGGAAGATAAAAAAATAGAAAGTCCAGACCAAAGAATATATTACAATCTTGAAAGAATTCTTTATATTTCAAACTCATCGAAGCCGAAATTTTTATTTCCGATAATTCTAAAAATTTCCAAAAAGGCCGATGAGAAATTTTCTGAAAAATACGGGAAAATTGACATGATTGAGAAATAATTTATTTTTTGATTGCAAAAAATGTCCTCGCGATTTTTAAAAATATACCCAATAAATTTATAAACCAATTTTATTAAGAATATCTATCAAGATGGGATTGAAAAGTGCATTCAAAAAAGTGAAAGACCGGAAGAAATTCCGATGGAAAGACAGAGCTTACAAAGTTCACACTCTTGACCTTTTTGCTAAGTCTGACCCACTTGGCGGAGCCAATCAGGCAAAGGGAATTGTTCTTTCAAAATTTCAAAAAGAAGCAAGACAGCCAAACTCCGCGATGAGAAAATGCTGCAGAGTTCAGCTGACAAAAAATGGAAAGACCGTCGGTGTTTTTATTCCCGGAAACCTCGCGCAGAAATTTATCGACGAGCACGACGAAGTTATGATTGAAAGAATCGGCGGGAAACAGGGAAAAAGTAAAGGCGACATGCCCGGAATTCGATATCAAATTATAAAAGTAAATGATCAACCATTGCAAAGACTTGTAAGAGGGAAGATACAAAAAGGTAGAAGATAAAATGGAAAAAACTTTTGAATTCAGTGATGAAAAATATTATGGACAGGTTATTCCTTATATGGAAAAAAAATTTCCCGGCTTAACAGGGAGTAAACTGGAAGATTTTTATTATGTTCCTGCTGGAGCCAGTGTGGGTCACGATTTAAAAGACGGAACTAAGGCTCTTATTGGTAAAGCAATACATTCCCGCGTTCAGGTAAAAGTTTTCTCCGACGACGAAGAGTTATTTAAAGAGTTAGGGGAATTAGAAAAACTTACGTCGACGACCGGACGAAACGGCGGGACGGGGACGGGAAATTAAAATGACAGAAGAGTTTCAATTTTTAAGAGAAGCGTATTATAGGCAAGTTATTCCTTTATTGGAAGAATATTTTTCTGATAAAGAACTTGGAAAGAAAATTTTAGCAGATAAGTCTTTACACAATTTAGATAATCTTGCAATGATTTATAATGATTTTTTTAATGAAAATAAGGGAGAAATATTAATAATTACTCCTTCAAAAATATCTCCTGAAAAATTTGTTTTGGTGGTTACCTCGAAAGATGAAAAATTAATGAAAGGATTAGAAAAATTATCAATGGGGGAAGTAGGAAATTAAAATGACAGAAGAACAAGAAATAAAAACTGAAGGTAAAAAATTGAATTTCAAGATTTTTGATATGTGGGACATTTCAGAAATAAAAGTTGAAGATCCTGGATTAAGAGGGATTATTAACCTTGAACCAAAATTAATTTTGAAATCCGAAGGAAGAAACGTCGTTAAACACGGACAGACGCGGGTGAATATCGTTGAGAGACTTATGAATAAAATCGCGCTTACCGGACACCGAGGGAAAAAACACAAAATTGAAGTTGGAAGAGCGACCGGAAAATATTCACGAAATATGAAAATTGTTATCGAGGCTCTTCAGGCCGTCGAGAAAAAAACCGGAAAAAATCCGGTCGAAGTTTTGGTTCGTGCGATTGAAAAAATTTCTCCAAGGGACGAAACAACAATAATTGAATACGGCGGTGCAAGATATCCTCAAGCAGTCGACGTTTCGCCAATACGACGTGTTAACCTTGCTTTAAGAAATCTTGTTCACGGCGCAAGCGACAAATCGTTCGGGAAAAAGAAAAAACTTTCGCAGTCACTTGCTGACGAAATAATTCTCGCCTACGAAGAAAACGGGGAAAGTTCTGCCCTGAAAAAGAAAAAAGAAGCCGAGGCGCAGGCAGACAGCGCAAGATAAAATTTTAGTAAATTATTTATCACAATAAATTTATAAATAGAAACTTTCTAAATTCCCTCATGACAGATTTTGATGAACTCAAAGAAAGTTTAGAAAGAGATTACTCGACGGGCGACGCGGTGCATAAAATGATTACCGACGAATTGTTTGAGGATATCAGAGTAAAAGAGAAGAAACTTGAAAATATAGTTTCTAATGAGTTCAAGAGATTAATAGAAATTCCAAACATGATAATTCCTCCCCGTAAAAATAAAGGCGAAATGCCTCAAATATTGGAATACAAGGTTTCTTACAATAAAGAATTAAAAGATTTTGAAATAAAAATAACAAAAATGAAACTTCCAAACGGAAAAGTAATGGACGACAATAAATACGCGTCGAGAACTTACGGATGTCCGCACGATTATACGTTTCCGATTTGCGGAATAAACGGAGAAGTCAGCAACATTGTAAAAGAATTCAAAATAAAGTACAACGTCCGGGGAATAAAAAATGTCAACCACAACTGTTTTCACGAGATAAAGAAATAATTCTGGTTTTTTCGAAAAATATATATAGAAAAATAACTTGCTTTCACCATGTATGATGAATTGGTAAAAGAAATGCTGAACAAGGGAAAGAAACAGTCTCTTGAAACAATTGATGGGATAGAAAGAATTCTTAAAAGTCAATATGGAAGTATTGAGGGAAATGGGGTTCTAAAACCGGACAAGAACTTAAATGAGAATTATAATCTTTTAATAAATGCCCTCGGAAATTATAAAAAATCAATAATTAATTTTTGGAATTCGCAAAAGAAAAAAATATCAGGACTTGGCATTCTTGAAACCGTCGTTTCAGAAAATTCCAAAAAAAGAAAAAAATAAAACCAATTCACTGTGTTAATCTAAAATTTAAATTCCTCGCCACCTTGTTCCCATTCTTTCCTTATCTTTTCAGTTAAAAAATCCTTTGAAACTCTTCCGCTCCACTCGTCGCTTCCTTTTTTTCTGTATGGAATGTAAAAATCCGGATCGTTATAAAAATTATAAGATTTTAAAACAGGATATTTTGTGTCTGTATTTTTTCTGAAAAATTTTGGTTCGCCAACTAATCCTTTTTGAATAAATACGTTAAGATAATAATTATAAGACTTTGTTGCCATTTCATCGACAAACGGATTAACCACCTCTTCTATCCATAATTTTTTATTTTTGTCCAAGAAATCAATTGACTTGTAAGTTTGCTCCCCATAAGTTTTTGTGATTATTTCTTGGTAAATATCTTTCCAAAATTCATGACGGCATCCCCCAAACATAATTAATCCATCGTTCGCGTCTGCGGATTCAACAAAATTTACATAAGCGTCAATTTCAAATTTATTCTCAAGACCCGTTCTTTCGCTGATCCTTTTTTTTATTTTTTCATCCATATCGCATAAGCGGGTTCATTATTATTAAATATTATTGTCCTCAAAACTACAAAAAGTTTTATAAACTAATTTTTGTAAAACTAATTATGGCAGAAAAAGAAACAAGTTTGGAGAAAATCAACAGATTGACTTCTAATCAGGAGACGATTCGTAATATCGCGACGTCCGCACACATTCACCACGGGAAAACGGCTTTTACGGACAATCTTTTGGCGGCGTCCGGAATGATGGCGGCAAAAAACGCGGGCGACCTTGAGGAAGGAATGGCGACGTGGCAGCACGCCGACGAACAGGAACGACTTATGACAGTCGACGCTGCGAACGTTTCGATGGCGCACTCTTATCAGGGAACAGAATATTTAATTAATTTAATTGACACCCCCGGCCACGTCGATTTCGGAGGAAATGTTACGAGGGCGATGCGTGCTATCGACGGAACTTTTGTTTTAATCTGCGCCGTTGAAGGAATAATGCCCCAGACTGAAACTGTTTTAAGACAGGCTTTGAAAGAAAGAGTAAAACCCGTTCTTTTTATTAACAAAGTCGACCGATTGATCAACGAACTTAAATTTACGCCCGAACAAATGCAGGAGAGATTTATGAAATTAATTCAGGAATTTAATCATTTAATCGAGCAAATTGCAGAAAAAGAATTTGCGCAAAAGTGGAGAGTTAACGTTAACGACGGAAGCGTTGCTTTTGGTTCAGCGAGGGAAAACTGGGCGCTTTCAATTCCATTTATGAAAAAGAAAAATGTAAGTTTCAAAGATATTTACAAAATTTACGACGAGACAATTCCAAAAGAAGAAAGACAAAAGTGGGTTTGGGAAAACGCCGCGCTCTATGAAGTGGTTCTTGATATGGCAGTAAAACATTTGCCTAATCCATTAGAAGCACAAAAATATAGAATTCCAAAAATCTGGCACGGGGACGAGAATTCAGAATTTGGAAAAGCTTTGATGACATGTGACCGAAAAGGAGAGGTTGGTTTTGTTGTAACAAGAATTGTTATCGACCCACGTAGCGGAAAAGAAGTTTGCGCCGGAAGACTTTATTCGGGAACGATAAAAAGCGGAATGGACGTTTATTGCAACAATGCAGCCAAATCCGGAAAAATTCAGCAGGTTCTTGTTTATAACGGAATTAAACCCGAGCAACTTCTTGAGGTCCCGGCGGGAAACGTTCTTGCGATAAGCGGTGTCGACGTCGATGTCGGTGAAACAATAACGGAAAAAGAACAAACTCCTTTTGAAGAGATTAAACACATTTTTCAGCCGGTTATTACCAAGTCAATTGAAGTTGTTAAAACGCAGGATTTACCAAAGCTTATTGAAATATTAAGAAAAGTTGCAAAGGAAGACCCGTCGATAAAAATCGCGATTAACGAGGAAACGGGCGAGTCTTTACTTTCCGGAATGGGAGAACTTCATCTTGAAATTGTCGAGAACAGAATAAAAACCGAAAAAGGCCTTGAGGTTAAAACTTCTCCGCCGATTGTGGTTTACAGAGAGAGTGTTTCGAAAATTTCAGCTCCGAGTGAAGGGAGAAGTCCAAACAAACATAATAGCTTTTTTATTAAAGTCGAACCCTTGCCTGCAGAACTTGCTGAGCTTATTGATAAAGGAGAAATTTCTGAGGGAAGGATCAAGAAAAAATCAGAGCAGATTACAAAAGTGCTTTCGGGTATCGGGTGGGGCTCTGACGAAATAAGAAATGTTAAAGATGTTTACAAAGGAAATATTCTTTTCGACGAGACGCGTGGAGAAGTTCACATCGGAGAAGTAATTGAAATGGTAATGGACGCTTTCGAGATGGTGATGGACCAGGGGCCTCTTGCAAGAGAACCGTGTATGAATCTTAAAGTTACGTTAACAGATATAAAACTTCACGAGGACGCGATTCACCGTGGACCGGCGCAAGTTTATCCTGCTGTAAGAGACGCGATTAAAGAAGCGTTTAAGAGCGCCGGGCCGACTCTTTTGGAGCCGTTACAAGTTCACCTGATTGAAGTCCCTGAAAATCTTATGGGCTCAGCGTCGAAATTAGTCGGAAGTAAAAGAGGACAACTTCTCGGAATGAAACAGGAAGGCGGAGCGATGAGCCTTGAAGCAAAGATTCCCGTCGCTGAAATGATTGGATGGGCGAGCGATTTGAGAAGTGCAACTGAAGGCCGTGGAATTTCGTCGCTTCGAGACCAGAGTTTTGAAAAGGTTCCGCAGTCGCTACAACCCGACGTAATCAGAAAAATCAGAGACAGAAAAGGACTTGCGGAAAATCAGTAATTATATTATATAAATATTTTTAAATAAAATTTGTTTTTTATTTTTATGAATAAACAAATAGCATATCAAACTCTGGTAACCAATTATTTGACTCACAGGAAAGTCCCTGAAGAAAAACAAAAAGGTTTAGCTAAAAGAATTTTAAATGAAATAAATAATATGAGGGGATCGAGTCTAACCGACGGATTTAGACATTTCCTTTTAGAAAAGAGCATTGCAAAAAACGCAGTAACAGCATACCTTGATGCAAATTCTTTGAGTGTTATTTCGTATAAAATAAACAAAACCCAGAGTGAAAATTTGTCTAAAAGATTATGCAAATTCAAATTAAACAAAGAAGAAAGGAAAGATATCTTGGACAATTGGGCAATGTTCAAAGCTGAAAATGAAACCGAGGCAGGAATTTACGGAAATTGTCTTTATGTTTCAAATAATTAATATTATAAATCTCAATTAATTTTAAATATTCACCGATTCAATTCTTTCCATGAATAATTCAAAAAATCCGGTTAAGGAGACTCTAAAGAAGAGATATCCAAACATGAATGAATTTCTTTTTGAAACTTCATATTTTTTATTGAAGCATATAATAAATGAAAAAGGGTTAAATGAAATTCTTTTGAAAAATGGAAAATTTTACGGGATTGATTTTGCAAATGCTATACTTAATTATCTAAACATTAATTATAATCTGCATGGAAAAATTCCGGATGAAGGGAGGTATATATTCACTTCTAATCATCCATCAAATGGAATTGATGGAAATATACTTATGAGTGCGGTCGGAGGTAAAAACAAAAACATCAAATTTTTTGTCGCAGATTTTATTTCTGAATATGAAAATTATAAAGATATTTTTTTACCAACTGACTTTTCAGGAAAAAAAGGAAGAGAAAACACAAAAAAAGTCATAAATGCCTTAGAATCAAATTCACAAATTATAATATTTCCTGCCGGAGATATTTCAGTAAAAATTAAAGATAAAATAAGAGACATTCCTTGAAATTCAAGTGTAGTGAATTGGTCCAAAAAGTATGAACGGGATATTGTCCCAGTTTATTTTAATGGGAAAAATTCAAATTTATTTTACTTAGTTTCAAGGCTGAGACTGTTTTTTAAAATAAAAGGAAATCTTGAAAAACTATTTATGGTCAGAGAAATAACATCTCAGCGTGGAAAAACATTTGATATTGTTTTTGGAGAACCTATTCCTTATCAAAATTTTACAAATGAAAAAACTTCAAAAGAATGGGCTGACCAAATTTATAATAAAGTTTATTCGCTTGAGGAAAAATTAATAAGAATATAAGAATTTTTAAACCCCTTCGTCGTTAATTTTGGATGTCACTAAAATCGTTTTGGAAAAGTTCGTCGGCAAATAAGCTAATCGTCGTCGTGGCTTTAATCTGGGCCGCTTTGGCGGTTGTTTTTGGAATTTACGATTTGGAAATTTCAAAATTCCTTTTCAATGCGTCGAACCCCGTCGGAAAATTAGTCGGGGCGTTCGGTGAAATTCCCGGAATACTTTTCGGGTTATTTGCCTTGTTCACGTTTTGGGCAGGCTCAAATTTTAAAAGTAAAAGCAATAGAGCATTTGTTTTCCTTGGAGAAGTTGTCGTTTCGACTTTTTTGTTTTATTACATTTTAAAATTGATTTTTAATTATACAAATTTTGATTTTAAATTTAATTCTCTTTTAGGAATTACCCTGGGATTTGGATTAGTTTTACTCTCTTTAATCTGCCTGTACACATTTAAATTAAAATATGCAAAATTTTCCAAAAAAAATTATTTATTTGCAAAGTTGAGTGTAATTCTTTTTGTCGTTGCCGGCGCAATTGTTGAAATCTTAAAAGTTCTCTGGGGAAGAATGCGTTATGAAGACGTCGTTCTTGGCGTCGGAAAATTTACCGCCTGGTATTTGCCGCAGGGAATCACCGGAAACTCTTCTTTTCCGTCGGGACACGCCTACCTTGGGTGGATTTTAATTCCGTTATTTTTAATATTCTTAAATAAAAACAAAATTTGGAAATGGATTTTGATAATTTTGACTTCAATTTTCGGGTTGTTTATTTCCTTGGAAAGAATTGTCACCGGAGCGCATTACGCTTCGGACGTTTTATTTTCCGGAGGAATTGTAATTATATTATTTTTAATTTTATACCATAAATATTTTTTGAAGAGTTCCGGGAAGAAATGAGAATCACAAGTTTTATAAATAAAGTTTTTGATTTTAAAATATGGAAGTTAAAGTTTTAAGAAAAGAAAAAAACGAAATTGAAATTGAGTTTGACGATTTGACATTTCCTGAAATTTTAAGGGTTTACTTGAATAAAGATTCTGCTGTGACTTTTGCAGCCTGGAAGAAGGAACACTCAACGTTGAATCCGGTTCTCCTTGTTAAAACGAAAGGAAAAGAAGCTAAAGCGGCCGTTGACAAGGCAATTCAGGAAATTACAAAAGACCTTGAGAAAGTTGAAGAAGACTTTAAGAAATTGAAATAAATCTAGTTTTGTAATCTATAAAAATTGGCTGCATAATATAAATACTTATTAATCCAAAATTATTTTATTTTTAATGGAAAATTCAGACGAAAGAATTTCGACCGGAAGTTTTGATTTGAATGATTGGCTCGGCGGCGGTTACGAAAAAGGAATCGTTACGATGATTGTCGGACCGCCAGGTTCGGGAAAGAGCAATATGTCGATTCTTGCGGCGTGTTCGCGGGCCCGCGATGAAAAAGTTATTTTCGTTGATACGGAAGGGGGTTTCTCCGTCGAGAGAGTTAAACAAATTGTCGGCGAAGAAAATTCCGAAAGAATTTTAAAAAATATTTTAATTTTAAACCCCACAAATTTCCAGGAACAAAAAAAACATTTTTCAAAACTTCTTGATAATGTAAAAAAAGAGGAAATTGGTTTAATTATTGTTGATTCAATTGCAATGCTTTACCGGCTCGAACTTGGCGACGCTGTTCAAAGTGACAACGAAGAAAAAATAAGAGAAGTCAACCGCGACGTTGCAAGACAGATGAGAACTTTGGTAGAAATTTCAAGGAAACAGAATATTCCTATTTTAATAACCAACCAAGTTTATGCAAATTTTTTACCTTTTGATGAAATGCAGAAAGGAGCCGAAAAAGAAATGAATATCGTCGGAGGAGATTTGTTTAAATATTGGAGTAAGTGTATTATAGAATTAAAATCGGACCGGACAAGGAAAGCCGTTCTATTAAAACACCGAAGTCTTGACAAAAGGGATTTTAATTTCGAGATAAGAAACGAAGGCATTTTTAAACGCGGGCTTTTTTAAAAATTCTGGGGGAATAAACCCCAAACGAAGTTTTGTAAACAAAACTTCGGAGGCATTTTTAAGAAGGATTATTTTAAAATTTTAAATAAATTTTCTGGATGGAATTGTTTTGTTGCCCCTCTCCAAAACTCATTAATAATTTTAAACCTCATTTCCCTTGAAAAATTATGGAAGAGGTGAAATTTGGAATTGTAGAAAAATTGTCTAAATTAAATTTTAAAGTAAAAGATTTTTCAAATATTTCAAAATTCGAGGGCGCGAGTCCGCCAAGTGTTTTTATCGGCTCCGGTTTAAAGTATCCTCTTGTTAACGTCGGAATTCTTTCCCCCGTCGGAAAGGTCGAAGACGCAGAAATTTTTGACGCCCCGAAAAGCTGGGCAAAAGAAGATTTTTCAATCCGTGATATTTTGTCGTTAAGAGAAAATCTTCTAAATTCGAGATTTTCCTCCCAGGTTACGGATTCGAGATTAAATAAAAAATTCACCCAAATTGCAAAAGAGATTGCAATTTCCGGAAAGTCCGTCGACGTCGAGATTGAGCTAAAATCGCGGATTAATTTTGGAAAAAACACCGACAAAATTCTGACGCCAAACGGCATGAAAGCAGAATTAAAAAATGCAAGAGTCACTGAAAACATAAAAATTAATGAAAAAGTCGACCGAGCGATGAACGATGAAATAAAAGCCGGAGAAGGAATAAGTTATCTTTATTCTTCCGGAATAAATGAGTATTCCCTTTCAAAAATTTTGTCTGTCGGAGTTCTCGGATTAAAAAAAGATAAAAAGATGGTTCCGACAAGATGGAGTATAACCGCGACCGACGACATAATTTCAAAAGAAATTTTAAAAAAAGTCAAAGAATATAAATGGATTGAAAATTATGAATTGTTGACCGGAGAATTTTTAGGAAATCAATATTTAATTTTACTTTTTCCAAATGTCTGGAGCTTCGAACTTTTCGAACTTTATTATCCCGGCTCGAGTTGGAATCCTGGAACCGACCTTAAAGCCTCGACGGATTCGGAAGGTTACAACGGAAGAACAACTTATGCTTCTAACTGCGGCGGGGGATATTACGCAACGAGACTTCCTGTTCTTGAATATTTAAACTCAATAGGAAGGCAGGCGGGAGTTCTCGCAATCCGACTTGAAACTCCGAGTTATTGGGCCGCTCTTGGCGTGTGGGTTGTGAGAGAAAGCGTCCGAAAGTCTTTAACAAATTCGCTGAGTTTTTCGTCGCGTGAAGAATTAATTAAAAACTCAAAAGAAATTTCAATCCAAAAATTTAATTTTGATCCTGAAATAATTTACAAAAAAAGTAATCTATTAAGAATTTACGGGACACAAAAAAATTTAAGAGATTGGTTTTAATTTTCCCCTAAAGAAACCTTTTTAACCTAAATAAACCTTTTTCAAGTAAAGGAGGTGAAAAATGGGAGGTCATTTTGCAGACGGATTTTTGGCGCTTGTTGCGTTGGTATTCGCTCTTTTAGAATTTAGTTACTCAAATATTGTAGTAATTATAGCAGTAGCGTTGATTTTGATTCACGCACTCTCGCACGCATTAGGATTATGCAGGTGCGGTTGTGAATGCAATCACGAACCAATGAAAAACATGCCAAAGAAACCTATGAAGAAAAAATAGGTTTGTGTTTTATTTTTTATTTTGTTTTAATTAATTAGTTTGAGACGAGTTTTCTTTTTCTTCCAATTTTTTTCTATATTCTTCAACCCTTTTTTTATTTGTTTCACATTCAGTATTAAAACAAAAAATCCATGGTTTTTTTCCCTTTTGCAATGCCATCAGCAACGGGAAACCACATTTTTCACAGTTTTTTCCGACTTGCTTAATCGTTCCGTACGGCGGAAGGGAATAAGTATTCTTACATTCAGGATAACCAGAACAGGATATGAAAAATTTTCTGTTTTTTGGAGAGTAAGTTATTCTTAAATGATTCTTTTTACATTTTGGACAGAGGTTGAGTTTATTTTCTTCTCTTTCTATTTTTCTCAGGCTTTCCTGCGCGTGGACAAGGTCATTTCCAATAAACTTTCCTTTTTCTTCAAATTCTTTTGCAATTTCCACGATTTGTTCTTTTGCCTCGTCGAGGATTTTCTTTTCTTTTTCTTTTAAATCAGCGATTTCGACGTAATCATGCTCGACAATTTCGTCCATTTCATTCTGAAGTTTCCCGGTCAACTTTTCATCAATGATTATCGGCGAATAATTTTCCAAGGTTTTTATTAAGGACATTCCAATTGGTGTTGCTTCAATTGATTTTTCGCGAATATACCCTCTGTCATAAAGTGTTTCGATAATTGCGGCGCGCGTCGCCTTTGTTCCGAGATTTCTTTTTTCGAGTTCTGAAATTATCGAAGCGGGGGAGTATCTTCTTGGCGGCTGGGTGACTTTTTCGTCAACTCTTGTGTCTTTTATGATTTTCTCGCCATCAGCGTCGGGAATTTCACTTTCGCTTGTTTTCACCGGATAAAATTCCATCCACGATTTTTTTCTAATGTGGTAACCCGAAGTTGAAAAAGTATAATCCTTAATTTTTCCGGAAATTCTTTTTCGATCTATCACCGCATCGTCACAAAAAAGAGCAAGAAATCTTTTTACAATTAAATCATAAATTTTCTCTTCGGCGCCGGATAAAATTTGTTTTGCCCCCGTCGGGTAAATTGAAGGATGGGCCGGGTCGGTTTTATTTCCTTCAACGGGTTTATCGCGCGTGATTAATTTTGAAACCTTATATCTTATTTTAAGAATTTCCAGAATTGATTTGTAATCAATCGACGACGGAAGTTTTTGCGATGAAGTTCTTGGGTAAGAAATTAAACCCGCGAGATAAAGCGACTGCGCTGCTTTAAGAGAATTTGTCGGAGTAATTCCATAAAGTTTGTATGCTTCCGTTTGAAGGCTTGTTAAATCAAACGGAGGATTCGGCGGAACTCTTTGTTCTAACTTTTTTGTTTCAAGATTTATTTTTTTCCTGATTATTCCTTCAAAATTTTTTAATTCTTTTTTGTCAAAAAACTGTTTTGTACATTTTAATTCCAATTCAGGATTGTCAATTGTTAAGAAAAATTCCCAATAAGGTTCCTGTTTAAAATTCATGATTTCTCTTTCTTTATCGACGATAAGTTTTAGCGCCGGTCCCTGAACTCTTCCGATTGACATAATCTTAAACTTCCCGGTTAATTTTATTGCATTCATAAGCGCACGCGAGAGGTTTATTCCGTAAAACCAATCAAGAAAATGTCTCGATTCGCCCGCGACAGCCTGCCCCCAGTTAATTTTATTAGATTTTTCTTCATATGCTTTATTTAATTCAGCTGAGGTTAATGTTGAAAATTTCATTCTATTTGCATCGCTTTGATTGCATATCAATTTAACAACATTTTTTCCTATGACTTCTCCCTCGACGTCAAAATCCGTCGCGACGGTTATAGAGCCTGCATTTTTTGCGAGTTTGAGTAAAGTGTCGTAATATTTTTTTGTGAAGTCTCCTTTTTTTACAAGATAATTTGGCACCCATGAAATATCAAAAACCGGAATACCCGAACCGGGTGTGTTTTGCTTTAAAGTAAACAAATGACCGACGGCGCATGCGACAATTATTTTTTTTCCGTTTCGGTCGACTTCATAATAAGGGACTCCGCGAATAATTTCTCTTTTTGTTGAGACGCCCAGAGCACTCGAAATTTTAAGCGCTGCCTGCGGTTTTTCCGTGATTATTAATTCATATCCGTTCGATTTTAAGAGTATTTTTGGAATTTCATAAATTTCTTCTTTTATGGTTGTTGTTTTTTCCTTTTTTCCGACGGTTTTTTTTCTGGACTTTTGCGCCCTTGATTTTTTTCTTTTTTTTATGTTCCCTTCTTTTTCAATGACAATTAATTCTTCTCGCTCGGGTTTGTTTGAAATTTTTTCGACTACCATTGATTTTTCTATAACAGGGCTGTATGACTTCACTTCTTTTTCTGTTGCACTTCTTAAAAATTCTTCACGCGAAGGCTCGGGCTTCACTTCTTTTTCGGTTGTTTTTTTCAGGTCCAGACCAGGTCTGAAAAAAGATTCCGTTGCGCTTTCTTCACGTGACTTTCGTTTCGCCATGCAATTTTTATAAGGGTCTCTTTTATATAAGTTTTTGTTTTGAAAACAATATGAATGAGGACGTTTTAGAAATCTTTAAAAGCGGGCGACGCCCTCTAATTTTATAACAGCGAGGTAGAGCAGTCTGGAGTGCTCGTCGGGCCCATAACCCGGAGGTCGTGTGGTTCAAATCCCACCCTCGCTATCTTTTAAAATGCAAACATTTCTTCCGTATCCAAATTTTGAAAAATCGCTTCGGACTCTTGACAGCCGCAGGCTTGGAAAACAAAGGGTTGAAGCTTTTCAAATTCTGAATATAATTCTGAAGAGAACAAAAACAAAAGGATGGGTGAATCATCCCGCTGTCAAAATGTGGAAAAATTATCCTAATGCCTTAAAAATTTATTTTAATTTTTCTCTTCGTGAATGGAAAAAAAGAGGTTACATTAACAACATGAAATCTGAAAGAGTTGCCGGAAAAATTGTTATGCCAAGATGGGTTGGAGACAAAAAATTCCACGCTTCACACAGGAGTAACCTCTTAAGAAAAAATGAAGAATATTATTCACGTTTTAAATGGAAGGAGTCAAAAAATCTCGATTACATCTGGCCTTGAGTAACTTTTATTCACAATTTTTCTTCAAACTTTTCACGTTCTCTGTGAATCTTGACGAGGACGTTAAAGTCTTCCTCGCTTATAGAACTTGAATTTAAATCGTTGCCGGCGACGGCGTTTCTCCACTTTTTGTAGTCACCCCGTTTAATTCCCTCGGCAAGTTTTTTTTCATTAAATTTGTAAAACCCGGAACCGTTCGTCGAATTAAAAGTTTTGTTTGTGAACTCTTTATTCATCTCTTTGAAAAAATCGAAATTTTTACTTAGAGGTAAATTGTTGGTCTTAAGAAAATCCTCCGGATTATTTTTAATCATTTTGAATGTATCCGCGTGAGGCAAAAGACTTGAGTCCGCAACGGGTATCGCGACGGCGCTTCCACCGATAAGAATCATCCCGAGAGCAATTGCAGAAAACAATTTTCTCTTTTTGGATCTTTTACTTTTTTTCATTTTATCTAAGACCTTAAGAAAAATAATTGATTCCCTTTTAAAACAAAAGTGGAACTAAAATCCATATAGATATTTAAATAACAAAATATTGTTTTTATTATGCTCGTGAATGTAATTGAAAGAGTCCTGTTTCCCAACACGTTTGGAATGGAATTGATTTAT
Organism: archaeon; assembly: GCA_027341315.1. GTDB lineage: Archaea > Nanobdellota > Nanobdellia > Pacearchaeales > GW2011-AR1 > GW2011-AR1. The sequence continues at coordinate 35,856 of DAIENA010000001.1, forward strand.
TCATTTGTAATTATTTTTTGTAGTCTCTTAATTTATTTTAGCACAAAAAAAATGTACGAAGTCAGTAAATACGAAGGGATAAAATATTTCAGAATATCTTTTATATTTTTTGCAATAGCTTATTTTTTTAAATCATTCATTAGTTTTTCGCTGGTGTTTTTTGGATTTCACGAAGCCATGGAATTTTTGTCGGTTCTTCTCGGAGTCGTGACGTTATTCTTGTTTATGTATGCGAGTACGATGGCGATATTTTATTTGTTGTACAGCGTCGTCTGGAAGCATGTTGAAAACAAGAAATTCATAATTCCCCTCGCTCACGTCCTTGTTTTAGTCATCTCGGCGGCGAGTATTTTGTACATGTCCGCGTGGGCTCTGATTGTAATACAAGTTGGGCTGTTTGGATTTATCGCAGTTTCAAATTATCTTTCATACAATAAACTTAACAGAAAGAAAAAATCCGGTTCCATTCATGTGATTTATTTTTTCCTGTTTATATTCTGGATGTTAAACCTGTCGGACATTTTGGTTTCCGGGTTTGACCCTATTTTTGAAATTTTAGTTTCTTTTGTTTCAATAGGAATATTTCTAACAATTCTCTACAAAGTTACAAAAAACGTGGGACTAAACTAAAATGGTAAAACGTGACAAACTTGAAATAATAAAAGATATTTTGAAAATTATAAAAGATAATCACGGGCATATTAAGATGACTCCCCTCTTAAGGAAATCCAATTTATCTTCAAAACGTTTTGCCGACTATAAATCCGAACTTCTTGGAAGGGAATTAATTTCTGAAGTGGAGGAAAAAAAATTAGGAAGACAAATACTTATCACCATGAAAGGGATGGAATTTTTAGAAAAATACCGCGCGATTGTTAATTTTGTTAATGAGTTTGATTTGTAAGTTTGGAATTTTTTCTTAATCGGATAGAAAAAACTTCGAATCCAAATTTGCCCGCAAGATTTAATGAACCTTTATTTACAGAATAAACTCTCCACTCAAAAAAATCAACTTTTTTATTTTTCATCTCTTTCATTAAAAATTTTACAAGCTTAGCCCCAAATCCCTTTCTTCTTGAAGTCTTGTTTAGATATATTTTGTCAATTAAACCCATTCTTCCGCCATAAGAAGTCTCAACAATTCCTTCTCCAAAACCAATTATTTGGTCATTGACCTGTAAAACAATAAATGTTATATTTTTTGCATTTATTTCTTTAATGAATAATTTCCTCCTAGAACTTTTTTTATTTTTGAATTCGTTATAAATTGATTTGTAAGTCCTTTTTGGGAATCTCTCTTTTATTTCTTCAATTCCTCCTTCTGAATAAATTGCATCTATCTCCTCAAAATCTTTTTTTACTGCTTTTCTTATTTGTATTTTCATTTTACATTCTTCTTAAAACTTCGATTCGTTTTTCTAATGGCGGATGCGTCGACGTTAAATTTCCGAACGGATTTGAGAAAAACATCGGCGCGAGAGCCTTTGAAACTTTTTTTTCCGGCGAATTTTCTTTTTTTATTTTTTCAAGGGCTCTAATTAAACCTTCGGGATTTCTTGTAAATTTTACGGCGGTCGCGTCGGCGGTGTATTCTCTTTTTCTTGAAATTGAAAGTTGTACAAGACCAACGACGATTGGCGCGACGATTGCAAGAACAATTCCGATTATAACAAAAATTCCGGAATCTTTATTATCGTTTCCTCCGCTCCTAAACCAAAGACTTCTTAAGAAAATTTGCGAAATTATTGAAATCATTCCGACCATGACTGTTACAAGAGTGATGAACCGAATATCGTAATTTGCGACGTGACCCATCTCATGTGCAAGCACTCCTTCAAGTTCACGTCTTTCGAGTTTTTCCAGAGCCCCGGTTGTTACACAAACGACGGCGTGCTTTGGGTCTCTACCGCTCGCAAAAGCATTTATCGACGGCGATTCCATAATATAAAGCCTAGGCATCGGAAGCGACGACGCAACGGTCAATCCTTCGACGAGACGATAAAAATCCCGGTACTTGATTTTATCCGCCGGCTTTGCACGAACTGACGAAATTGCAATTTTATCAGAATTGTAAAAATTAATCCAGGTGTAAGTTAAAGAAAAAATTACCGCGATAATCATAATAAAGAAAAAATAACTTGGATCAAAAGCAAGGGAGATTACATAACCTAAAAGCACAATTACAACCGCAACCGATATCATTAAGAAAAATGAATTTCTTTTATTTCTTGAAATCTGGTCGCGAAAGTCAATGTATTCCATGAAAAAAATAAAGGGGAGGGAGTTTTTAAGGATTTTTAATTATCCCCAAAAATTAATTTTTATTATAATCTCCAAAAGTGCGCTTTGACATTTGGTCTTGAAATTTTTTGAATTCTGTTTCTTCGGGATTTTTTCTCGGAAACATTTCGGGATGAGATTTACACTGCGCCTCAAATTGATCGAAATTTGGTCTAACATCTCCTCCAAGAAGGTAATATGATTTAGGCATTAAATTTTTTGATGAAATAAGAATTTCAACTTCGTCCGGTTCATATCCAAAAAATTCTATGTAATTTATATTTTTTTCTTTCATAAGATTAGAAATCCTTTCACATTCATTTGAGGAATTTCTGAAGAAAGTTATTTTACCTGGGGAATCTAATGATGGCATGACCTAAACAGAGATTAATCATTTAAAAATATTATTGTTTTAGAAACTAACTTTTGGAGCTTTCTTTTCAGCATCGGCAATCTGTAAATATTCTTTTGCTTTTCTGTTGTAAATTCCCGCAAAAACTGCTCCCGGAAATTTCTGAGTCATGTTATTGTAGCTAAGGATTGAGTCATTGTAATTTTGCCTTGCATATGCAACTCTGTCTTCAGTTGAGGACAATTCTCTTTGAAGCTCGACGAAGTTTGTGTTTGCTTTCAAATCCGGATAATTTTCGGCGACGGCAAAAAGTCTTCCAAGAGCGCTTTCCAAAACGCCGTTCGCTTTGACTTTTCCGACGAGGTCTTTAGCCGACATCATCGCC
>DAIENA010000001.1:38970-43088 GCA_027341315.1 archaeon
CTTCCTTGCTTTTGAGACGTCTTCCATTATTGACTTTTCATGTTTTGCGTAGCCCTTGACGGTTTCAATTAGATTCGGAATTAAATCCGCTCTTCGTTTTAATTGAACATCAATTTGAGAAAGTGAGTTGTCAATTCTGTTAGACAAAACAACAAATCTATTGTAATAAAAAATTGCCATTAAAAATATCAGCGCAACGACCGCGATTAAAACCCACTCTATCATTAATATATTTAATTAGAAGAATTTATAAATCTATTTGCCGGATTTTTTTTATGAAAATTATTGTGAACGACAAATGCCAGGGATGCGGAACGTGCGAGGGAATTTGCGAGGAAGTTTTTCAGGTTAAAAACGGCCGTGCGAAAGTTATAAAAAATCTCGACATTCCGTGCGTCGACGAGGCAATTGAATTTTGTCCGGAAGGCGCAATCGAAAAAGTTGAAGATTAAATTTAGGGTGATCTTTTTCAAAAACATTTATTAAGGTTTTTCTATTATCTCATATATGGCTCAAAAAAAAAGGGGAGAAATAAACGAAGGCAAAAATAATGCAGAATTCATTCGCTGGTTTTCTAAATCAGGAATGAAAGACAATTCACTCCTTGGAAAAAAAGGAGCGAACCTCGGAGAACTTTATAATCTAAAACTTCCGGTTCCCGATGGATTTATTGTAACAACAGAAGCTTACACAAATTTTTTGAATTCGTCAAAAATTGATGAAAAAATAAAGTCAATTCTCGACGGGCTTGACGTCGGAAACGACGAAACTGTGTTAAGTGCATCAAAAAAAATTAAAGAGTTGATTCTTAATTCCGAATTTCCCGAAGAGTTAAAAGAAGAGATTGTGGATTCGTATCAAATTCTTGGGACAAATAAAATTGAAATCGAAAAAGGAAGCGCGCGGGACATTTTAAATAATGCGACAGAACCAATCTTTGTTTCGGTGAGAAGCAGCGTCGACTTTAAGACTCCAAAAGAAAACTCTCAAAGAGAGCAATCCACATACTTAAACGTTAAAGGCAACGATGAAGTTTTGGAGCAGGTTAAAAAATCTTTTTCTTCACTTTTTAATCCCGAGACAATAAAAAGAGAATTAAAAAACGGAATTGACAAATTAAAAATTGCGGTTGTCGTCGAAAAAATGATTGATTCAGAAAAGTCAGGAATAATTTTTTCTAAAGACTCTTCGGGAAAAACAATTATAAATTCTATATGGGGTTTGGGCGAAGGGATGAAAATAAAAAATTCTTTTCCGGATATTTATGTCCTGTCAGAAGAGTTTAAAATTATGGATATTAAAAAAGGAGAAAAGAATTTTTTTCTCAGAAGAGACTCCTCGGGTTCACTTAAAAATTCAAAATCAAGTGAAGAGAGAAAAAATTCCCAGGTTTTGAATAATTATGAAATTCAGAGATTGGGGAATTTTGCACAAAAAATTGAGTCTCACTTTGAAAGACCACAAAAAATAGAATTTGCAATCGACGACGCGGGAATTCATATTCTCCAGTCTGAAGATTACGATTTTGCTGATGACAAAAAAGAATCAGTAAAAGAAACATCCACCGAAGCCCTTAGTTCTATAAAAGACAAAGTAAATATTGAAAAAGTTGAGGAAGTAACAAAAACAAAACTGAAACTTTTTATTGATTCGCCAAAATTAACGGATACCGGGCATAAAAGCGGGTTAAAAAAAGTCGGCGTATTGAAGATTGAAAAAATTATAAAAGAATCCGGAAAACATCCCCTGTATTTTTTGGAGTCCAACCGATTAAAAGATTACGAAGATTTAATTTACGCCGGAATAAAAAAAATTATCGACGAATTTGAAGAAGTTAGCGTGATGACGAGCGACTTTTTGTCGGACGAATTTTCGGATCTGGAATTTGGAAAAAAATTTTACGAAAAGAATCCTTTACTCGGAGTTCACGGAATCCGATTCGGACTAAAATATCCGCTTATTTTGGAGTCGGAACTGAATGCAATAAAAAGGGCTTCAGAAAAAGCGAATGTTTCAATTCTCCTCCCTAACTTGATTGCCGTCGAAGAACTTCAAAAGGTCAGGAAAATTTTAAATAAAATAAAATTTGACGACGTGAAAGTCGGAATTGTCATGGAAACTCCTGCCGCCGTCCAGATTATAAAAGAGTTCTGCGCCGAAGGAATTGATTCCATTTTAATTAATTCAGAACGTCTGATTCAAAATCTTCTTTCAGTTGACAAAGAAAATGAACAGGTTTTGGAATTATTCAATTTTCTTCACCCTTCTTTTCTTTATCAAATTGAATATCTTATAAGAGTTTCAAGAAGAAATAATATAAAAACAAATATTTTTGGTTCTCCGACGGAAAATGAAGATTTTTTAAAATACATCATTCAAAAGGGAATTGATTTTATTTCAGTTTATCCGACGGAGGCAAGAAAAATTTCGGACAAGATTTCGTCAATTGAGGGAGAAATTTTTCACGGGACGGATAAGGAACCGCGAAAATACGAAATGAAAAAAGAAAAAGAGGAATATATAGAAAATTCCAAGGAAGATTTACAAAAAAATCTTGAAAGGGATTTGAAATTGATTGAAGAGGAGAAAAAGGAATATTTAAAAGAAACCGGCGGGGATTAATCAGTTTTATACTCCTACAAAAATTTATAAATAACTTTATCCTGTTCTAAACATGGCAAAAAAAGGTGGTAAAAGTAAATCCTCGTCTGAGGGTTCGCAGAATCACAAAATAGTTCATCATCATGAAACCGAGAGACTTCTTGTTGAAAATTTCGCTTCTCTGCAAAAAGTTCTTACGAATTTGTCGTTCAAGTTTGATGAATTGACAAGACAGATTTCTGAACTTTTGAAACTCTTTGAGGACTCTGCCAAAATTATTGTTAAAAACGAGATGGAAAAAAAGAGAGAAGACAAAGGAGATAAACAGCTTCTTGATACAATGATTTCAATTCTTGACCAGAATAAAATTATCGCTAAAGGACTGACTTTAATGTATGAATCTATGAACGGAGAAGAACCCATGAAAAAAACTTTTTACCCTCCAAAAAATGTTTCTTTAGCTCCTGAAAAAAAGAAAATCATAAAGGAAGATGAAGGATTTTCTCAATCCAAGGACACAAATTCCCGACTTCCGAGAGGTTTCGGGAGATAAAATGTTTGAATTTGTTCCGGAGGAAGAAAGACTTCAGGCCTTGTTAGGTGTTGTGAAAAATCTAATTGTTAATTCCAGAAACGCTGAAATTTTTAGACTTACTGAAATTTTGAATGAAAATCAAATTCAAACTAATGTTTCACCGACGCCTCCTTCTAAAGAGGAGATAAAGGAGAAAATAAAGGAAGATATTAAAGACAGATTTTCAAGAGTCGGTCCGACAAAAATTAAGAAAGAACATCTTCGGGAAGATTCTTTTAAACCGACGCTGAGAAAAAAATTCGTCCGGAGGTTTTCTCCCAACGAAAATAATTTTAATATAGAACGGGTTTTGAAAATTCCAAAAATTTCTCTTCCATCCCACCTTAATTACATTAAGCCCGTTTCCAACGAACTCTCTTCAGTCGACCTCGGGAAACTTAATCCGCTTATCAAAGACCGGAACGTTGTTGCGATAGAAACCGAAGGCGAAAACGAAAAAGTTTACGTCACTGGAAGCATGGGAAGAAAACCCACGAATATAAAACTCACAAGAGCCGAAATAAATGAAGTAATAAACCGGTTCAGCGAGGCGTCGAAAATTCCCAAAATGAACGGAATGTTTAAAGTTGCCGTCGGGAAACTTATTTTTACCGCAATGATTTCAGATTCTGTCAGCCCGAGTTTCGTTATTGAAAAAATGAAATCAACGAATCCTCCGAGTCAGTTTAGGAAAAATTAAAACTCCCGCTCAAGTTTCCGACTTGTGTCTTTGCCGGAGAACTTTCCTGGAAGCTCTTTGCCAAATCCTTTAAGAAAAGCGTCTCGTCCATCTTAATATAATAATTCAATTCGTCGTCGGTTAATACCTGCGGATAACTGTACTCCGCGCTGTACGGTCCGATTGAAATATCGACGAGATATTTATCTTTGTATTTACTCACGGTTGAATTAACATAAGACTGGTTCAATTTGAACATTATTA
>DAIENA010000020.1 GCA_027341315.1 archaeon
ATCAAATATTTTAAAAACTCTCCATCTTTATTTTTTAAATGGAAAACATTAAATTGTTTTATCACAAATGTGTGAGAGTATGGAAGACGTTAAAAAAACCGTCGAGAAAAGAATTTGAAATGACTGCGAAAGTTTCAGCGATAGGAATTCTTATTTTAGGTGTAATTGGTTTTATAATTTCATTGATAATGAGTTTTTTCCATTAAATTTTCACATAAAAACTTTTATAAACCATCCATTTTAATTATTATTACTACTTCTGAAGTTTTAGGGGTAGTTTAAACCAAAAAACTAAAATGATATTTATTGTAAAAGTTCAGACAAACAAGGAAGATTCAGCAATTGAAATGATTGCAGACAGAAGTAAGAAAAAAAATCTTAATGTATATTCTGTTCTTCGCCCGCACGGATTAAGAGGATATATAATTCTTGAATCAGAAGACCGGGAGTCGGCTGAAGAAGGAGTTTACAATCTTCCTTATATAAAAGGCATCGTCGGTAAAACAATTTCCTACGACGAAATAAAAAACATGCTCGAGACGAGCGCGTCGACGGTTTCAATCGAGGACGGCGACATCGTCGAAATAATTGGTTCAACGCTTAAAGGAGAAAAAGCAAAAGTTTTAAGAATAGACAAACAAAAAGAAGAAGTAGTGGTAAGCCTTTTAGGGGCAGTTGTCCCATTACCGGTTACAATTAAATTAGATAACGTCAAAGTTATAAGAAGAGAAAGCGAAGGAGAAGAAAAATAAAATGGCTAAAAAAAATAAAATTAAAGAAGTCAAAAAAATGAATGAAATAGATAGATATGACACAGCATTGCTTGCTTTGTTTCTTTATTTCTTAATTGCAGGTTCTTACTCCGGATTTTTAATTTTAGACTGGCTCTCAGGAATTAGTTTTTTTATTTTTTTAGTTAGAATGAGAATAGAATGGAGGTCTTCAAAAAAATGAACATTAATCTTTTAGTCGAAGGCGGAGCAATGAAGCCCGGGCCGACTTTAAGTCAGAAACTCGGACCGACGGGAATCCCAATAAACAAAGTTATCGACGAAATAAATAAAGAAACGTCTTCGTTTAAAGGGATGAAAGTTCCGGTTGAAATTAAAGTGGACCTGGGAACAAAAACATTTGAAATCCAAATTTTTTCACCTCCGGCTTCAGGGTTGTTAAAAAAAGAAGCGGGAATAGAAAGTGGTTCTGGTTTACAAAAAAAACTAAAATCAGGAAATATTTCAATTGAGCAGGTAATCAGCGTCGCTAAATCTAAAATGGCAAATTTATTGTGCAAGGATTTAAAGACGGCGGTTAAAACAATAGTCGGAAGTTGCGCAAGTTTAGGAATTTTAGTTGAAAGTATGGAGCCAAAAGAAATTGAAAAATTAATTGATGAAGGAAAATTTGATAAAGAAATAAACGGGCAAAAAACAGAAACGCCTGAAGAAAAGAAAAAATCTCTAAAAGAATTTTACTCGAAAGTAAAAGAAGACCAAGACAAAAAATTAAAGGCAGAAGCCGCACAAAAAGAAGAAGCCGCAGCAGCGTCGGCAACTGCCACAACAGAAAAAGTACCTTCAAAGGCTCCTGCAAAAGTAACAGCCAAGGCACCTGCCAAGAAATAAAACATTTTATAAATTGGTCAAATTTCCTCTTCATTAAGGGGCTATGGGGTAGCCTGGTAGCCTTCGAGGTTTGGGACCTCGCGACCCCGGTTCAAATCCGGGTAGCCCCATGTGGAAAAATAAAAAATGACAACAAAAAAATACAATGAGCAAGAAACCAAAAATATAGAAAATTATACTTTAGAGAGTGAATCCCATTCTTTTAAACTGAAATTCGGTCCGCAGTTTTTAGGGGGTAATCTTCAAAAGGAAGAATATTTATACGATTTGGAAAAAGAGCATCTAACATTTATAGAAAGTCGGTTAATTAGCGTATCTGAAGGAAAACTTTTTTCGAGAGAATCTTTCTTAATTGGGGATGCAAGAGAAGTTTCCGACCTTGAAAAAAAGCTAAATATCTCTGGGGAAGAAATTTAAATGACAACAAAATCAAAGAAAACAAAATCAGCCGGACGTTTCGGCGCAAGATACGGAAAGACCGTTAAAGACAAATTTGTAAAAGTTGAATCAAAACAAAGAATGAAACAGACTTGCCCGTTCTGTAAAAAAGTCGGAGTTAAAAGAATTTCAAAAGGAGTTTGGAAGTGCCATCGGTGCGACAAAAAATTCGCGTCGAACACTTATTTTTTAGATTAATCAAAATGGCAGAATATAAATGTTTTAAATGTGGGAAAGAAATCCAAAGTGAAGACCTTAAAAAAAGATTTAAGTGTCCTCATTGCGACTCAAAGATTTTTTTCAAACCAAGAAGAAAAGTAAAAACTATTAAAACAGAATAAATTTTATTATAATGAATGACCTAAATGAAATTCAAGATAGAGAATGTATTTTTATGTGTAATTTGTCCGCCGGAATTGGAGGTTTAATGGCTTTTACGGAAGGGGTATATTCTATTTATGAGTTTTCTCGAGGAGAGACTGCTTTGGGAGTCAATTATGCGCTAATTGCATTAGGGACTGGAATTGCATCAAAGATAATTTATAACGGTGTTAAAGTGTTTAAGAAAAATCTAAAAATTAAAAACAATTTAGAAACAGAATTAACAAGATAAAAAATGGAACAAAACAAAATCCAGGAAATGCAGTTCTTTCAGGAAAATCTTAACGCAATTCTTATGCAAAAGCGGGCATTTCAAATGGAATTAAACGAAACAATCTCTTCATTGGGGGAAGTTGAAAAATCTTCTAAAGACATTTACAAAATCGTTGGCGAACTTATGATAAAAGTTCCAAAAGAAAAGACCGTCGACGAATTAAAAAATAAAGAAAAAATTATAGAAATGAGATTAAAAAAACTTGAAGAGCAGGAAGAAAAAATTGGTTCTGAAGTAAAAAAGTTAAGAGAAGAGTTGATAAAAAGTTCTAAACCTAAAAAATAAATTATTTTAATATTTTTTTAATCGTAAATAATTATTGCAAAAAAACTCCGAAATCTTTATAAATCCGATACATCTAAAGTTAGCATGGCATTCGGATTTAAGAAAATATTTGGTGGAAAAGGGGACAATATGTCCGGTGATGAGTACTTGGAAATTGATGTAAGTCAGGAAAAAAAGGAAAATAAGGTTGTTGTCAAGCTTTTCAATCTGAATGATTATGAAGACGCGACGCAAATTCTTAACGCTTTAAGGGAAGGTTACACTATTGCAATTATTGACATGAGAATCTTGAAAAAGAAAGATCCTATTGAGTTGAAAAGGGCGATTTCAAAAATCAAGAAAACGGCCGATGCGCTCGAAGGAACGATTGCCGGATTCGGTGAGAATGTTGTCGTTGTGACGCCGTCATTCGCGAAAGTTGAAAAGCACATGCCAAAGCCCAAAGAAGATAAAAAACCCTCAATGGACGATTTCTAATTAGGAATTTTTGAAGATTAATTTTATAAAACTGTCTTTTCTGATTATTTCATGAAAACAATTTTTATCGGAGCGAGAATAAAAAAAGAACCAAACTATAACAAATTAAAAAAACTTATAGATGAAAAAATTCCTGAAAAAAATATTTCTATTTGTTATTCAAATCAGTTTGTCGACGTCGCAAAAAATCTTTCTTCAATAATTAATAAAAAAGTTATTCATAAAACCCAGGTTCTTGGCTGTTCAAATCCTAAATTTCCTCCCGAAGTCGAAGCAATTTTAATTGTCGGACAGGGAAAATTTCATTCGGTTTCATTGGCTTATGAATCAAAGTTACCAACCTACATCCTGGAGGACGAAACGATAACAAAAATTTCTGAGAAAGACGTTGAAAAAATGGAAAAGAAGGAAAAAGCAATGTATGTAAAATATCTGAACTCAAAAAAAATCGGGATTCTTGTGACAAACAAACCTGGTCAGGAGAGATTAAAAAGTGCATTTAATTTTTACAGAAGTCTAAAAAATAAAAAAGGTTACATCTTTATTGCAAACGATTTAAATATTAATGAATTTGAAAATTTTCAAATCGACTGTTGGGTAAATACTGCGTGTCCGAGAATGGATTTAACCGACGGAGAAATCCTAAATCTGGAAAATTTACAAAGACTTGAAAAATAATTTTCCTAAAAAATTAAATTAGTTATGTCGTAATTTTTTGATTTTTCTTTTAATTGTGGATGTTCTTTTAAAAATTTGTCATAATATTGAATCGAAAACCCGGTTACGAAGGGAATAGACTCTCCGTATATCTGATCAGAGGATTTGTAAATTTCTCCGCAGATTGCATATTTTACACTTTCAATTAAAACGCAGTCTCCGTTTTTTAATTTCTTGGTTTCGGCATTCCTAAATAAAAATTTCGTTTTCCCGTCGGGAAATCTTATTTCCAAAGGTTTATTTTCTTTTTCAGACATAAATTTAAATCCTTGTTATTGAAAAAACAGTTTTAAGTGCTACAATTATTGTTGCGGGAACAAACAACGTCAGAAGCGCCGAAAACGTCGAAGCAACAGCATCACCGACGCCGATTCCGATAAGTGAACCCGTAACACTCTCCATTCCAAATCTGCTCACTACGACTAGGACTGCTCCGGTCAGTAAAAAAGTTTGGGCGTCTTTTCCTGAAACGTTTATACTAAATCCTACAATTAAACCCAAAAGAATTAAAATTCCATATATCGGAGAACTGTATTGGGTAATTTTTGACCAGGGTAAAACAAATGTTGTGACGATTCCTATTGTGACTGCTAAGACAACGCCCGAAAGAAAAACCCACGCCCCGACTGAATTTTCCGCCGATTTTAAAACCATTTCTTCCTATTTATATACTCCGGAAAATAAATGGAAACGTAATATATAAATTTTTTCAAATTGAACAAAAACATAAAAAAGCATATCCTAGAGAATATAAAAATTTATAAAGGGACGTAACTCTGAAATGGTAAAATGAAAAAAGAAACAAGTTTGTTCTTTGCAATGGTTTTGGCAACTTTCATGCTTATGAGTTTTGCAAGTGCGACGACGCTGAACGCAACGAATATTCCGACAATTTCTATCGTTGGAACGACAGGTTCATTTACTTTCAATGTTATTAGTGACTCAAACGGAACCGTAAATGCAAGTTTGGCAAACATAAATTCTCAATATGGTTCAGGAGTAATTTCTTTTTATGCGGCTCCTGTAACCGTTTCTGCAAACACTTCAACTCCGATGACTGTTTCTTACAACGTCTCAGATCCGGATTCTTATTTTAATTTCCTTAGTTCATATCAGACAAAATTAACTCTGAATGGGCAGAACTCTTCTTCAAATGTATATACAGTCACACTTAACGATAACGATTTTTGTACAGGAATTCCGAACGTAGCAAACATTCTTCGGGTTGACCAGCCAAGTTTCAAAATCGTGAACGGCTACGGAGACGCCGACCACTGGTACCTTTTGGATAATTTAAGTGCAAGTGTTGATGTTCAAAACAACAATAATAATTTTGATTTAAGAAATGTTAAAGTTGAATGGGCTCTTTACACAACAAACGGAAATAAAATAGATAGTGGAAGCTTAAGCACATTTAACCTCAACGCCGGCGACGACAAAACTGTAGAATTTGATTTCAAACTTGATAAAAGCATGAATAGAATTGATAAGTCGGGCGGAAGAGTTTTCTTATATGTTAAAGCAAGTGGAACAATAAATAATCCGAATGCACCTTACACTTATGATGGAAATAAAAGTTGTTCATTTTACCAGAATGCTCAACAGAGTATAATTGAAACTGGTGATGACTTTATGATTCCAACGGATTTAACAGTGAACGGAAATTTACTTGAAGACGGTTATACTTTAGGAAATTCTGTAAGTTGTGGTTCAACAGTTAACCTCGGTGGAACAATTTATAACATCGGAAACAGCGATCAGAACAGCGGTTCTTATGTCGTGATGTACAACAAAGAGCTTGGTTTAAATCAGGTTTTCAGCTTGGGAAGCATAAACAGCTTCGAATCGCAGGATTTCTCAGCAAGTTTCGTTGTTCCAAAGACGGCCGACGAGAAATTGTACCCGGTTCAATTCACGGTTTACGACAACAAAAACAGATTATTCGAGAACGGTCAAAATGATCAGGCCATAAAAAATATTTACTTGAACGTTTCAGGAGGATGTGCAATCGCCGCTCCGTATGTTACTGCTGAAATAAGTGCTGGAGAAACTAAAGAAGGCGGACAGATAATCATACACACTTACATAAGAAACGACGACAAAAAAACACAAACTTTCACAATAAGTCCTCAGAATTATAATACATGGGCAGACCTTGTTAATGTTACACCCGAGACATTCACTCTTAGTTCGGGATATTCTAAAGATGTTTATTTAACATTCAATTTAAAGAGTGGTAGTGCAGGAAATCAACAGTTTGATTTAGTTGCAGTTTCTAACGGGCAGGTAGCTTCGGACAAACAGATTGCACTTTCAATTGCAAAAGGTTCAGTTTTTAACGGAATAAACTGGGAGCTTGTCGGAATAGTTGCATTGAATATAATCCTTTTAATCGCAATAATTATCGTTGCTGTTAAGATTTTAAGAAAGAGATAATTCTTTATGGACTTGGAAAAATCGGCAGAATTAGCGGAATATTTGGCGGGAAATATTTTAGGAACTCATCTTTACAATATAAAATTATTAGACAAATCTATTCAGGAAAATCCCAATTCGGAAAAATCCAGAGCGGATGAATCAGAACTAAGACGTGAAAAAAGTGCTTATGAAGTTATTTTTTTCCTGGCTAAAGATGCAGGAATAGAATTTCCGGAACTAATTAAAGAATACGAGGGAATTATTCAAAAATACAAAATTGGAGAGATTGGGGCAAAGTCTTAAGAAAACTTTTAAACTTGTGTTCCCAAATTTATTAATGAAAGAAGAAACCAAAAAAAATTTTTATCTTTTTTTAAGATATCTCTTCCTTGTTTTAATTGCTGTTCCCGGGTTTGATATTTTTTATTATTTTCTTCTTCCGGCAACTCTTTATCCTGTTTATTACATTTTGAAAATTTCATTTGCTCCGGTGCTTCTCGGGCATGTTATTTTTTTAGGTCAAAAATCAATAGAAATTGTCGGAGCGTGCGTCGCTGGTTCTGCATATTACCTTTTATTAATTTTAAATCTTTCAGTGCCAAAAATAAAACCTCTGTTAAGAATAAAAATGATTTTCTTTTCATTTTTGACTTTTCTTGTGATAAATATAATCAGAATTATTATTCTAAGTTTTATGTATGTGGACAATTCTTCAATTTTTAATATTGTCCATGAAGCTTTTTGGTACATCGGAAGCACCGTTGTCGTCGTCGGAATATGGTTTTTGGAAGTTTGGATTTATAAAATAAAAGGAGTTCCGTTTTATACTGACTTAAAAAGAATTTATAATGAGTCTAGCCTAAAAAGGAAGTAATTCCGAGGGTTCCAAAATAGATTATTATTCCTGCAACTAAAACTCCAAGAGAAATTGCAATGATGCTTTTTTTTCTCGGGAGGCCAAGAATCCAGGACAAAAACGTTCCGGTGTAAGCTCCGGTTAATGGAAGAGGAACGGCAACGAATAAAAAAAGTGCAAGGAATCCTATTGAATCGTGAGACTTCTCAAACTTTTCAATTCTTTTTTGCATTTTTTTTAAATAGAACGAATAAAATTTTTTATAAAAGTTATATTTTATAAGAACTGAATGCAGATAATCTAAAAATAAAAATGCAACAAAAATCATCAGAATATTCACAAGAACAATTATTCCAAAAATTGTTAAAGAAGAAATATTATTTTTTGAAGCGTTAATTAATGCGACCGGAAGTCCGCCACGAAGTTCGCTTATCGGAAGAATCGTCAGAATTATTCCAAGTATTAAAGAATTCATTTTGATAAATCAAGGTATCGTGAATACATTTCAACCATGAGTTTTTCCGTCGCTGGAAGTATTTCGCACTTCGCGTCATTGCCTTTTATAACGATGTTATAACAATGACTTCCGACTTCTCTTATCGCAGTTTCGTTTCCGTACTTCAAGTAAAAATAATTATATCTTCCTTGTGGGTCGCACGTTGCGTTCGAATCTCTTACAAGATTCATTCCGATTTCAGAGAATAATCTTTGCAGATTTGCCATTGCAATTACGCCGTCTCCCTCGCAGTCAAAAGTGTTGTTTGAGTAGCCGTATCCGTTAAGTTTCAAAAGTCTAAAATTCTCAACGTCGTCGAATGGAATCGATTTCAAATCATTTGGATTAGTTCTCAGTCTGAATCCGAACGGACTTCCTTCGCTCGAATTGGCAAGTGTTCTCGTTTCATAAAAAGTAATGTTTCCAATCCGGGTCATTTCAAAATTTATCTGTTTATATTCGATGTGAATTTGAGTTTGTGCATAAAAGTAATATCCTAAAGCAAATAAAATTACAATTCCCCCAAGTATCAAAAAAGTTTTTAAAATTTTATTCTGGTTTTCCCCTTCTTTTTTTTGCTTCTCAAGATTTTCTTCTTTTTCTTTGCCGGCTTTTTTCGTTTTTTTCAACATTTTTATTGAAGTCTTTTTGCATTTATAAGTTTTGTTTATCCGAGCTCCACGAAATTAAATTATTTTATTCCAAGAATTCTCAATAAAAATTCGTCGGTCATTCCTAGTAAATCGCTTTCTTTTCCTTCTATATAAACGCAATTATTTTTTTCGTAAATTTTATTTTCCAAGGATTTCTTTATAACAATAACATTGTCCGAACATGTTTTAATCGGAAGCGTTTGGTCGATGCAGGGTTCGCCTTCGACGCATGCCTCTTGAACTCTTTGTGCAAATATTCCAACATTGGCGTAAATTTCATTGTAAGAATTGTAATCATCAACAGAAGAAACGTAGACAACTTTTCCTGAATAGTAAGAGAATGTTTTTGTCAAATTGACGCTCTTCACAATCGCGTCCACGTTAACCGGATTTTCTGAAAAATAAAGTGTCGCGTTGCCCGCACGAAGTGTGTAATATCCGCTCGAAGTGTCAAAAGTATATCCGTTAAAAACGACGGTCTGATTTTTGGACGAACCCGAACTTATTATATCCTGAAAAACAATTCCAAAAACGGAAAAGAGTAAAATAGCGACGAGAATTCCGGAAAGAATCCATTTGTTCCGTTTCGACTTTTTGTTTTGCTGCTCTTTCGTTTCGATTCTTCTTATCATTAATCATACTGGAAAAAAAGGTATAAAAGTGTTACGGAAGCTTCGAAATAACCTCCAAAAGGGATAATTTGTCCGCTGCTTTTGGGTTGCTAACCGATTAATCAATTTGGGAATCGACAAGGAGATTTTGTTGTTTACCCCACCGACTGCCTTTGTTTTTTATATAATTCGTCCAGTAGTCTATAAATTTTAATCTTTCTTTAAAGTTTTTCTCCTTTTCAGATTTAAGTTCTTTTAAATTAACTTTGATATTTTTTATTTTACTCATCTTCCAAAAACTTCCTTTTTTTATAAACTCCCAATTTATTTAAAGAGTCAGTCAATTCATCTTTATTAATTTTTTCTCTAAAAAGTCCATAAATGTGCCTTGCGTCTTCAATATCTTTGTTGCTTCCAAGAAAAAGTTTGTATGCTATTTGCAGTTCTAACGGAGAAACAAAAAATGATGTTGATCCGATTAAAACCTTTATTTTATTTTTGTATGAGAATTTATCAATTTCATTTTTTATAAATTTAAATTCAATATTTGGAATTGGGTTTTTATTTTTTGCAAATCTAATTGCATTTTGGGAAAGCATGTCGAAGGCTTCTTCAGAATCAGGAGTGTTAATGCACCAAAACCCTTTTTCAATTACTTTCTTCCAAAATGTATTAAATTCAATTTTCTTCATGGGGGGAATGAGCAAGTCCACGTCTTCGGTGGCGCGGGACCTTCCCAAAATAATTGAAACATAACCTGAAACAATAACGTAATTTTTTAAAACGGAAACAAAATCCAAAACAAATTTATCAAGATTGTTTAATTCTTTATCTATTTTTATTTCTCCTCTTTTAACATTATACTCCATTTACAAAACAAGATGGAGACAAATTTAAAACTTTCCCTGTCAAGGTTGTTAACGCCAATTTTTGTTGACGATCGTTTGATTAAAGGCCATAGATTTTCATCGACGGAAAAAAGGAGTAACGAGACTCTCGTCCGGTCGAAGAAAAAAAGAAAAAGAAAAAAATAAAAAATTAAATTTTTGTGTCTACCTTTAAGCTACTTTCAAAGTCGCTTCTGTTGCAGAAGTTCCTATGTAAGTTTTTGAAGTGTCAACAGTTTTCTTAGTTAAGTAAGTTGCAGCGTTAACTGTGTCCGGTTGATCGTAACCAGCAACAACTAATGCTAACTTCCCGGTGCTGAATGCATCTTGAACACCTTTGATCAAGAATTGTCCTGCACCTACACCTGTAGCAGCTGTGAAAGCGTCACCACATGTGTGGCTTGCAACACCTAATGCTGTAGCAGCAGCTGAGTTAATACAACTACCACCAACAATCACTAAGTTCTTACTTGCAACTGAAGCTACCTCACTGTCTTTTACAAGAACATCTCCAAGAGCGTTCCCACTTGAGACAGATGCGCTAGTTTCACCAATGTATAACTGTTCATATGCCTGTTGTGCAGGATATGTAAGAGATGCAGTTGGTTGTGCTGATGTTGTAGAATCCTTTGTTGCAAA
>DAIENA010000021.1 GCA_027341315.1 archaeon
ACAAACGGGAAAGTTTACCTGATTTTATTCAACGTGAAAAAAGGAATTCTTGAAAACAAAAAATCCTACGAATTTGATTACAAAAGGGATTTCCTTGAAGAATTTTTAATTCAGTATTATGATGAAAACAAAATTCCTAAAAAAATAATTTTGCCTGAAAGTGTAACGGAGTCGCTTTCTGAATTTTTATCCGGGAAAAAAGGAAAAAAAGTTGAAATTTTGGTTCCGTTAAGAGGGGAATTAAAAACTCTTCTTGAACTTGTAAAAAGAAATGTTGAAATTCAATTTTTCGGAAATTTAGAAAAAGTTAATTCTTTAAAAAATTCTCTTGGGCTGGGATTTTCTCCGGCGGTAATAGAATGTTTTGACATTTCTCACCTTGGAGGAAGCGAAGTCGTCGCGTCGATGGTCGAGTTCAGAAACGGAAAACCGGATAAATCAAATTACAGAAAATTCAAAATAAAAACGTTTGAAGGAAACGACGACTTTAAGGCGATGAACGAAGTTGTGAAAAGAAGATATTTAAGGTTAAAACGGGAAAACGAACCGATGCCGGACTTAGTCGTTATCGACGGCGGGGCGGGGCAGTTAAGTTCGTCCATAAAAGCGCTTGAAGAAGCGAACGTAAAAATTCCTATAATTTCTTTAGCCAAAAGAGAAGAAGAAATTTATTTTCCCGACGGCAACATTTTGTGTTTCGATTTGAAAGACAAAGGTCTTTTATTTTTAAGGGAAATTCGTGACGAAGCTCATCGTTTCGCGGTGAAGTTCCAAAGAGAAAGAAGAACGAAGAAGTTTTTTGAGGGGATTTAAAGGTTAATGGAAAAATTTTTATATTTTGTTTACTACCCTATTGAAAAATTTATAATAAAATTATATATTATTTACTGTGGATGGAAATGTACACCACTTTTTATACATTTTTTATACCTATCTTTTAAATAGAAATGTTTAAAAATATACCAGTTGTAATATTTTTATGGAAAAATTTGAAGATATAAAAAACAAGTTTATTGTTGATGAAGCAAAATATCCCAAAGAGAAATTAACTAGTTTAATGAATGTACTTTTTAATTTTGTGAGGGTAAGTAAAGATGGGCAGGTGGTGGTAGTTAAGCAAGTTCCAACAAGAAAAGTATTACCTCTTATTTTAAGCGCAAGATTTATTGCAAACAAAGTTGAAAATGAAATTGATGAGTGGATGACTCGTGATGAGCTGATGGAGTATTCTTATTTAAAAAAAGAGGTCTTCACGGCAAGATTTAATGAGCTATTAAGGGAAGGTATGGGTGATAAAAAAGATGAAAAAATTAAAGCAAAGAATATCCTTCTTGTAGAAAGATTTTTGAAACAATTAGAGGAAAAAAAATGACTGAAGAAACCCTTGGAGAGAGAATAAAAGCAGAAATGATGGTGGATCACGCCAATAGTTTAGAGAAAAATTTTGAGATTGCAAAACAAATTATCAAGATTACTCGCACTGGGATGGTGGAGGTTTTGAATAAGGAAAAACTTGGAGGAGTTGAGAAAATTCAGGTATATTTAATTGGGAAGAGGTATGCTAAGGAAGCAGGATTAGTTGAGTCTGAATATGTTTCGAGCAATGAGATTTGCAATGAATTAAGTCTTAAAGGAGGTTCTGTTAGACCTTGGATAAAAATTCTCCGGGATTCTGGGGAGATTGAGAGCAATGGAGGGGGCATAGCAATAAAATTTAATTATATAGAGAGTATATTAAAAAGGGTATTAAGAAAAAATGGATGAAGAAATAAAAAAAGAATTTGAGAAGGTGTGGAAAAAATTAGGGGATATTGAAGGAAAAATAAATGAAAAAAATTTCTCACAGGAAAAGCAAGAGTTAAAGAGTCCTGAAGATAATAATTTTGAAGAAAAAATTTTGAAATTTTGTAACGAACTAGATATCGAAAGAAAAGACTTTGATTTAATTTGTTATTTAAGAAACAAAGAGATTTTTTTACTTAAACCAATTGAGGGTAAAAATGAATCAGAGAGACAAGTAAAAACATCATTAGTGTTATTAACCATAAAAGACTCTTTGTTTGATGATGATTTTATTGGTTCTTCAGAGATCTCAACGGTTCTAATGAAACTGGGGATAAAATCAATTTCTAATTTAAGCACAAATTTGAATAAGGAAAGGCGATTTTTCATTCCTGAGGGGGTTAAGGCAAGTAAAAAGTTTGGGTTTAGAATTACAGTCCCGGGGAAGATTGAAGGGAAAAAGATAATAAAAAGTTTTTTAGAAAAAGATGGAGCTTAAGAAATTTATTCAGTCAATTAAAGATTTTAAAGAGTTAAGAAATGGACAGCAAATACCTTTCTTTGCTTTTTTTCTTCAAGAAATTGAGAAAAAAGAAGGATTTACACAATCAGAGATCAAAAAATGTTTTTATGAAACAGACATTTATTTATCAATAAATTTATCAATTTATTTTAAAGAAAATTCAAGAAGAAAGAGAGATAAAAAACCAAAATATGTTCTCAAAAACGGGAAATATTATTTAGAAGCAAGTTTAAAGGAATCTCTTAGAAAATTTTTTGGGAAAGATGATGTTCATGAATCAGATGAAATCCTAATCCACACAAAACTTAGTGAGCGGTTTTATGACCATCTTATAGACGAAATTAATAATTCGTATTATCATGAAATTTATACGGGTTGTTTTATCCTTGCAAGAAAATTATTTGAAAATATGATTATAGATATTTTAAGGTCTAATTTCAAAAATGAGAAGGGATTATATCAAAATTCAAATCACAAAAAGAAATATAATGATTTTAGTGTCTTGCTAGATAATTTGAAAATAAAAAAAGCAGACTTGGGATTTACAACAACTGAAGTTGAAGAAGCTATCAACAAATTAAATTCTTATCGGGTAGAAGCAAACTCTAAAATCCATAGTATTGTGGATTTTGGAAAAGAAGATGATTTAAAAAAATATGACCTTGAATTAACATTTGATTTATTAAAAAGGATTTGGAAGTAAATTTTCCAGCACATACAAAAATTTCTTAAACCTAATCTTCGTCGCATTTTCATGACGTCTCAAACAAAATTTAAAATCGTTTCAGAAAATAAACCAACGGGCGACCAACCCGAAGCAATCAAGCAACTCGTTAGTGGAATTAATAGAGGCGCAAAAATGCAAACGCTCCTCGGAGTAACCGGTTCGGGAAAAACTTTCACGATTGCTAACGTCATTGAAAAAGTCCAGATGCCGACCCTTGTTATCGCGCACAACAAAACTCTCGCGGCGCAGCTTTACGAAGAATTAAAAACTCTTTTTCCCGAAAACAAAGTCGAATATTTCGTTTCTTATTATGATTATTATCAGCCCGAAAGTTACATTCCAACAACAGACCAGTATATCGAAAAAGACGCGGCAATAAACTCACGCCTCGACCAGATGAGGCTCGCAGCGACGTCGTCGGTCCTTTCAAGAAGCGACACAATTATCGTTGCGTCCGTTTCATGCATTTATGGTTTAGGCAACCCCGAAAATTATATGGGTTTCAGATTCAGTCTTGAAAAAGGCGAAGAAATAGGAAGAAAAAATATTCTGCATAAATTAATTTCATCCCAGTACGAAAGAAACGACATGGGCCTCTCCCCCGGAAAATTTCGCGTAAAGGGCGACACAATCGATTTTATACCGTCGGGTTTTGAAAACATAATAAGGGTGGAATTAGAAAAAGAAAAAATAGTTCGAATCGTCGAGCTTGACAAAGTAACCGGAGAAAAACAGGAAACTTGGGAGCACTTCACGGTTTATCCCGCAAGACATTTTGTAATTTCTGAGGATGAATTTGAGGAAGTGAAGTCTTCAATTCTAGAACAGTTAAAAATTGATTTACCCAAACTCGGACAACTCGAAGCGCACCGCCTCAAACAAAGAACGATGTATGACCTGGAGATGATAAAAGAAACCGGATACTGCAAGGGAATAGAAAATTACTCGCGACACTTTGACAAAAGAAATCCGGGCGAAAAACCTTACTGCCTTTTAGATTATTTCAGAGAAAATTTTTTAATCGTAATCGACGAGAGTCACCAAACGCTCCCCCAACTTCACGGAATGTATAAGGGTGATTTAGCACGAAAGAAAAATTTGATTGATTATGGTTTCAGATTAACTTCAGCGTATGACAACCGACCGCTAAAATTCGAAGAGTTTGAAGAATACTTAAAAAAACAAAAAACAATTTTTGTTTCAGCTACACCCGGGTTTTACGAAAGAGAAAAATCTTCAAAAATCGTCGAGCAGATTATAAGACCCACAGGACTTTTAGACCCGGAAGTGGAAGTTAGATCGGCAAAGTCCCAGGTTAAAGACGTAACCGAAGAAATAAGAAACGTCGTAAAAAAAGGAAACAGGATTTTGGTAACGACGCTGACAAAAAAACTCGCCGAAGAGTTAACTGATTATCTAGCAGAAAACGAAATTAAGGCACGGTACTTGCATTCCGAAATTGACACTCTTGAAAGAACAGAAATAATCAGGGAACTGCGCCTCGGAGAGTTTGACGTTTTAGTCGGAATAAATTTATTAAGGGAAGGTCTTGACATCCCGGAAGTCGGGTTTGTCGGAATTCTCGACGCTGACAAAGAGGGATTTTTACGTAACGACAAATCTTTAATTCAGACAATCGGAAGAGCCGCAAGAAATTCAGAGTCAAAAGTCATCCTTTACGCCGACACAATCACCGAATCGATAGAAACCGCAATTAATGAAACAAAGAGAAGAAGAGAAATTCAGATGAAGTTTAACGTCGAAAATAAAATCACACCAAAAACTATAATTAAACCAATTCGAGAAAAAGAAGTCGAAGTGACGGACACAAAACACATTCCAAAAAAAGAAATTCCGAATTTGATTATAGAGTTGGATAAGGAGATGAAAGACGCGGCCGAAAACCTCGACTTTGAAACTGCAATAAGAATAAAAAACAGAATTTCCGAATTACAAAAAAGAATTGATAATTAATTTATTCTCTTAAGACAACTTTGTATTTTTTATCGAATTGTTTTTGTTTTGAAAAATTTATCGCGCCTTCGATTGTTATTGCAACTCCTGCAAGAAGCCAGAACCAGTCCGAATCGATATTAATTGAAAAAATAAGTTTTAACAAAGTTCCGACGATAAGAAGAACTCCGAACAAAACCAAAACTTCATATTTCAAATAATTGGTCATGATAAAAATATTCCTCTTGCAAGGAGATAAGCTCCTGTAAAAAAGATTATTCCCCCTATAATTTTATTTACAATATCAATTACACTTTGTCTTATTTTTCTTTTATATTTAATAACCATCCAATTTAGGAAGGTGATTGAAATAATTGACCCGGCAAAAGTTGATACAGCTAAGAGAAGAGACAGTGAATAATTTCCTGCAATTATTCCGAGTCCTAAAATTGCATAAAGCGCCAAAAAAGAAAAAATTACAAAGGGGCTTGCAAGAGCAATTGAAAGTCCGGAAAAAAAATCTTTTTTTCCGCTGTCGATTCCGTTGCTGAATGAAAACCTTGTCGAAAACTCTTTAAGTCCGACGACAATTAAAAAAATTCCTCCGATACTCTGTATTGAAGCTTCGTGTTCGATGAGAAAGGAAGAAATAATCGTAATCCCAAAACTTGCAACAAGTGCAAAAAGAGCGTCGGCAACAGACGCCCCGAGACCGACAAAATATCCGCCGTAATTACTGTCTGCAAGACTTTTTTTTATGCAGTACGCGCCGACGGGTCCAAACGGAACGCCGGAAGTAAATCCAACAAGCAAGCCCGAGAAGATAATCCAAAAAATCATTTTATTTTATATTAACTTTAACATCAGAATTTCCAAAAGTTCTTTCTGTATGCATTTCATTTTCTAATATAACTTTATTTCTAATGTTTAAAAAATTTGTCTTTGAAGTTTTTTCATAGTATTCGTCCCCATACTGGGAAATTATGTGGACATTTTCTTCCTTGTAATAAATTCCGTTTCTTAAAACCTGCTCCGAATTTCTTTCGTACAATGAAAAACTATTCGCCTTGGCGTCGGAAGTTCTTTCTCCGGGCAAAAAATAAATTGAAGTAAGAATAACCCCCAAAATTAAAACTATTAAAATTCCTCCGAGAATAAATTCAATTTGTTTCTCTCTTTCCATTGTTTAATATGGAATTTTACATTTATAATCTTTTATGGGATTTAGTTAATGTATAAAAAGTTCAACTTCCAATATAATTCATGAAAAAGTTAGTTGTGTTAAATTCAATAATTGCGCTAATCTTAATTTACCTTGCATTCAAAATAGACTGGCTTTTTCTTGCGGGGGCAGTTTTATTGATGATAATTAATCAAAAACTTTTATTGAACAAAAAATAAATTTTTTTTAAAATTTGTCGACTGAGAAAATTATTTAAACAAAGTTCGTATAATCCTTGAAGGACACAAATGAATAAAGAGGCTTTTTTAAAAAAATTAGAAATAGAATTAAAAATCGGAAAAAATTCAGAATATACTCTAAAGAATTACCTCTCTCTAAATAAAAAATTTTTTGATTGGGTCAAAAAAAATCCGGAGGAAGTTTCTGAAGATGATATTAAACTTTATCTTGCACAAAATTTTTCAAATCATTCCGCGATTTCAAGTATTATTTTCCTCGCAGCGTTAAGGTTCTCCTATTCTTCTATTCTCGGAAAAGATATCACCGCAAATATCAAACGCCCGAAAAGAGAAAAAAAAATTCCGACGGTTTTGACAAAAAAAGAAGTTCTCAGTTTATTTGAGTCTCTCAATACAAAGAAATCAAGGCTGATGATCTCTTTGATGTACGCCGCGGGAATGAGAGTTTCTGAAGTTGTTTCACTAAAAATCGACGACCTGGATTTCGACGACAACATCGGACACATAAGACAGGCGAAGGGAAAAAAAGACCGGATTTTTAACATTCCCAAATTTCTTTTTTTAAGGTTGAAAAAATATTCAGAAAAGCAAAAGTCTCTTGGAGAAAATTATCTTTTTGTCGGAAGAAACAAAAAAAGAATGTCGTCGAGAAATTTGCAAAAAATCGTAAAACTTACGGCAAAAAAAGCGGGAATTAAAAAAGACGTTCACTGTCACACTCTCAGACATTCTTTCGCAACGCATCTCTTGGAAGACGGAACAGACATCAGATTTATTCAGCAGCTTCTTGGTCATTCTTCAATCTCCACAACGGAGCTTTATACTCACGTCTCGTCGGAGAGTCTGAAAAAAATTAAAAGTCCGATTGATAATCTGAAAAAATGAAAATAAGAAAATTATTTGGGAATAAGAGAAATTTTTTTCCTCAAAAATTTAATATTTATCTTGGGATTAGTTTAGGAAATAAATGGTTTACTAAAGAGAATTTAGAACAATATCTTAAATGGGCACTAGCAAACACAAAGGATAAAGTTTTAGTTTTAATTGCAGATAAAATTCAGGCAATAAATTATGAAATTCGAGATAAACGATCTTATGAAGCAAGTTTAAAAAAATCTCAGAGAAGGGGCAAAGAAATAAAAGAAGAGATTAATAGCATAATAAATAAATTTTCTTCAGAAGAGCAAGAAAAGATTGTAATTTTAGATTGGGAAACCTATGAAAAGAAGGATTCCTTCTACAAGGAGTATACCCCCTTAATTTACAAGGAATTTGAAACAAATTTGCATTTTAAAGAAGAAGTTTTAGAATTAACAAAAAAGTCCATTAAGGATAGGGAGTTTGGAGAAAATAAATATCTTAAACTTGCAAACTATTTCTTAGAAGAGTTCACAAGTCTTTATTCTGGAATTTTTTACGAAGGGATATATTACGGGTTTTATATATACCCTAAGAAATTTCTTTCATTAGATTTTATTTATGAAATTCAATCTAAGAGAATCTTTCCCGAGCTTTCAAAAAAGTTAACAAAAGAAAAAGTCCTCATGGCGGTGGTAAATTGAGATGAATGAACTGGATTTTTTAAGAAAAGAGAACGAAAAGTTAAAACAGGAAATTGAAAAACTGAAAACCGAAAAAGGAAAATTAAAATCAGGAATGATAAAAAAAGCGCAGGACGGGAAGATTGTCTCCCGCGCCCCTTTCGGATTTCAAATTGTCAACGGCGAACTTGTGAAGGCGCAAAATTTCCAGGTTGTTGAAAATATTTTTCTGGACTTCCAAAATAACAAAATTAGTTTAAACAAACTTTCAAAAAAGTATGGTTTTTCAGTTAATGGGATAAAAAAAATTTTAAGGAATTTTACATATCTGGGAAAAGTAAAGTTCGACGGCGAAGTTCACAAAGGAAATCACGAACCGATAATTTCGTCGACGTTATTTAACCACGTTCAGGATAAATTAGAGCGGATGGGAATAAAATAATTACCCGAACGTTCCTAAATTTTTTTCAATTTTTCGAAGGGAAAAGGGCGTTCATTTGCAACAAAAGTTATATATCTTAAAAAATAATAAACCTGAATATTCCAAATTCCTGAAAGGTTGGAAATTTCTTTTATTTTCTTTCCGGAGAAAATTCCATAAACAAAATTTATCAAAACAAAAAGATAAATTAACCATTTCCAAACAGAAAGAATTATTCCTGAAATAATCAAAACTGGAATCCTCATCCAAACTTCCCCTCTTCCGGATTTCTTTTTTGCCATATTAATATTTGAATCTTTAACGATAACTTGTCTGTCTCTTTGCTCTCGCTTTCGAATCTCCTGGCTTTCTCGTTTCTTTTCTTCTTATGTCAGCGACGAGCAAACTTCGGTCGTAATTTAAATAAGCTTCTTTTAATTTTTCAGATTTTGAGAAGTCGACAATCGCTTTTGCAACTGCAAGTCGTGATGCGTCAGTCTGTCCTTTTTCACCGCCTCCCCGAACCGAAACTTCAATATCAAAATTTGTGTTTCCTAAAATTTCATTTGCGATTTTTAGAGGTTCTTCGATTTTTAATCTGTCAAACATTTGGAGGGTCTTGTAATCCCTTCCGTTTATTTTGACTTTTCCACTTCCGCTAAAAATTTCCGCTCTTGCAACAGAAGATTT
The DNA here is from genome assembly GCA_027341315.1 of archaeon. Classification (GTDB taxonomy): domain Archaea; phylum Nanobdellota; class Nanobdellia; order Pacearchaeales; family GW2011-AR1; genus GW2011-AR1. Next base: position 9,060 of record DAIENA010000021.1, read on the forward strand.
TCTTTTTCCCGACGCATATATTTTATTTTCTTTTGTTTCCATTTTATTTTACAAATTCTTTAACTTCTGAAAATTTAATTTTTTTTGTCAGCCCAATTTTTTCGGTTTTTGAATTTTCAAATTCTTTTGGGGTTTTAGCGTAACACTTTACTCGTCCAAGGGCGGCTTTTCCTCTTCCGGCACGGTGATTTGGGAGCATTCCTCTGACGGCTCTTTTTACTATTTTTTCACTTGTTGCCGGATGTTTTGGTCCCTTTTGTCCGCTTCCGACTCTTCCTCTTTTTATTTCAAAGTTTTCTTTTATTGCACTGAAGTTTCCGGTGATTATTACGTTGTCGCAGTTTATTACTGAAATTTCTTCTCCTTTTAGGGCTTCCTTTGCGACAAGACTTGCGATTCTTCCTAAAGTTGCTCCTTTTCCGTCTATAACTTTCATTTTAAAATTAAAACTCCTTTTGCTTCTTTATTATCATTTATTTCTTCCAGGATTGTTTTAGTTTCGCATCCGGCTTTTTTTAACTTTTCTTTAGCTTTTTCCGAGAAATCCAAAGCCGCAACTTTCACTTTTTTTGTGATTTCACCTTCGCTCAAAATTTTTCCGCATACAACAATTTTTTCAGAAGAAAATTTCTCCAATTCTCCGACGTTGAGGTTTTTCATTTTCTTTTTTGGTCCGGCTAAAATACTTGCAACATCCATCCATTTTGGATTTTTTTTAGCAAGGACTATCGTTTCAACTAAAACAGGATTTGTCTTTCTTTTCAATTGGAATTCGATTTTTGTTTTTGATTTCATTTTATTTACGAGAAGAATTAACTTCCCGCTTACGCTTTTTACTCGCAGGTGAGTTTCAAAAATTAGTTTATTTTATAAATGTTTGTGTTATAAATTTTTAATACTCTTATGCGGACGTGCCGGAATAATGGAAACCCCTCGGTTTCCCTTATTAACCCTTCCTCGAAGTTGGTTCGGTGAGTTTTTTACTTGTCTCCGACGAAGCTCGCGGACGACGGCACGCTTATAAATAAGTGGATGTGCCGGAGTGGTCAAACGGGACGGACTCAAGATCCGTTAGCTTACGCTTACCAAGGTTCGAATCCTTGCATCCACATATAAAATTGGATGAGAACCGTAAAGGTTCGACGAGTAATTCTGGCATCCTTATTACAAATGTTATCGATGGCACGGATTACGAGAACTTGCATCCACATATAAAATTGGATGAGAACCGTAAAGGTTCGACGAGTAATTCTGGCATCCTTATTACAAATGTTA
>DAIENA010000022.1 GCA_027341315.1 archaeon
GTTATTCGCGTTATTGTTTGTTGCCGAACTTGTACCACCAAACCCGAATCCGCCCGTGAAAATAGAAACTATTAATAGAACAACCAAAACTCCTATAGAACCTTTGTAGAAAGTGTCTTTCTTTATTTGGATTGTTTCACTCATTTTTTCTCCTCCTTTTCTGTTATATTCAAATTCGAAATTTTTTTCATATTTAAATTTAATGGACTTTTGAAATCTAATTTTATGAATATACTTGCAAAACATTTGTTATAAATGATTTGGTGAAACTGGTTTCTAATCTTTCAAAACAACTAAATTATTCATTCCACGTCTTTTTCTTATGATAAATTGTTTTGCTTCAAGTTTATCAAGAAGGCGCGTCATCTTGACTTTTCCGATTTCAAGTTTTTCCATCAAATCTTTTTGAAACATCGCGTTTTCTTCATCAATCAAAATTTCAATCACTTTTTTTTCATCCTGGTCAAGTTTGGATAAATCGAAATTTTTTTTCTTCTGTCTCTCCTTGACTTTTTTTACGACAACTTTCTCGTCGGGTTTTGAAAACATAATGTAAAGTCCGATTATCGCGACGACCAAAACTATCGCAAGACTTAATCCGAGTTGAGTGTTCGACGTCTGATGCATTATGCAATTCGGACCCTCGGTGCAGGTCTGGGCAATTATTTGATTTAGAGACTGATTAAAAATCCATGAAACAATTCCCATAACAAAAGCAATTCCGATAATCAACCATCCAACTTTTTTATTTTCCATTTATGAATTTGTTCAATTCCTTTTTTATAGTTTGTGGATTATAAAACAAATTTTGTTCATCCGAAAAATTTGTCCTTTCCTTTTTGTTTTAATTTTATCCAGTAGTTTAAATGTTTGTATTCAAAATAGATTAATACTATCACAACTAAATCTAATACCGTTAAAAATATCAAAATCCACGACGGGCTTGAAACATATTTGTAAATTTGATAAGCGATAAATAAAGTGAAAACTATTCCGGCAACAGGATAAGCTTTTGGTTTTTCAAGCCACAATGCAGCAATTAATCCAACTTTTATCAGCCCGTGAATTATCAAGTACAATGCAATAAACCCTTTAAGTGAATTTGTAAGGGTTCCGGCGTTATGTACAAAAAAATTCGCCAAGACGTCGTGCGGGTCTTCAATAAGTTCTGTCCCAAAGAGATTTTGAAAAAATGTGAAAAGACTGTTTGTAGAAATAAACAGCAATAAAAAACCAATGAGCGTCTCAAGAAAACTGTAAACTCCTTTAATCAGCGTCGTTATTTTAAAAACTCTATGAACCAATTTAAAGTTTTCCATTATTTCAAAAGTAATAGATTCTATTTATAGTTTTAGCTCTGAAACTAGTTACAGCAAAGCGGTTAAAAGTAAATCATTTTTTAATATTCCATGAGTTTCAAAAATTTCATAAAAGAACTGAACGGCTCCAGAGTGGAAGGAGAATTAATAAAATCAATTTTTTATTCTTTTATTTTTTCATTTGGAATTATTTTATTGCTTTATTTGTTAAGATTAAAATATATTGACGGTTTTCTTTCAAAATATGGTTTCTTTTTATTTTTCGCAGTTTTAAGTTACAGTGTTATTTTACCGTCGATTAAACACGTTCGGGCTTATAGACAATTTGCGTGCATGTCCGGAATGATGATTGGAATGACGACGGGAATGATTGCCGGATTTTTGCCGGGATATTTCGTCGGCGCGACGAACGGGATGTTTTACGGAATTGTTTTTGGAATGGCTGTCGGCATATCTCTTGGAATTTGGAATGGAAAATGCTGCGGAATTATGGGAATAATGGAAGGTTTAATGGCTGGATTTATGGGAGGTTTAATGGGCGCGATGACGTCGGTGATGCTTCTAAATGATAATCTGAAAGTTGCATCGGTTATTATCTTTCTAATTTCGGCTGTAATAATGTTCTCCCTGAATTATATGATTTATTTTGAAATGAAAGAAAGTGAAATTCAATACAAAGAAGACAACACCATAATTATTTTTTTGAGTATAATTTTAACTGCTATTACAGTCTGGTTAATGGTCTTTGGACCAAGGAGTTTTTTATTCTCATGAGTAACAAAATGATTTTATTTTTTCTGTTTGTTTTTTTGGTAGTCGGAGGCTGGTTTTTTTTAGGCAGTTCAGGTTCTGTAAACTCAAACACCACAAACGGCGCGACAGCAACAGGAGACGTCCAAAAAGTAACTCTAAGCATGAAAAATTCCAATTATTATCCAAACACGGTTAGAGTTAAAGCGGGACAGCCGGTCAGAATTTATTTAGACAACAGCGTCGGAGGTTGTTACCGGTCGTTTACAATCCGGGACTTTGGAATTGCAAAATATCTTCAAAGCCCGTCGGATTACGTCGAATTTACACCAAATAAAAAAGGAAGTTTCAGGTTTGCCTGTAGCATGGGAATGGGAACCGGAACTTTGATTGTCGAATAAAATGCTTTTTTTAGATTTTGATATGATGGATGGATTTAACGGAATGATGAACGGAAATTACGGAATGTGGGGTTTTGGAATTTACGGATGGATTTTATTAATTTTATCTGTTGCAGTTTTAGTTCTTTTAGTTATATTTTTAACTTTGAAAATCCAAAGAGTAACAAATAAAAAAAGGAGGAGAAAATGAAAAAGAAAATTTTAATTGAAGGAATGCATTGTGCGTCTTGTGCGATGAATATCGAGAGAAGTCTAAAAAAAGTCGACGGTGTTAAAGAAGTAGGTGTTAGTGTTTTAACAAAAAAAGCGATTGTGGAAACGGACGAGAAAGTTACCGACGACGAATTGAAAAAAGCCGTGTCAAAAGTTGGATATAAAGTAGTTTCTATAGAATAATTTAAAATGGAAGAAAGTGAAATATCACAAGACTTGGAAATTAAAACTTGGAAAAATAAATTAATCTCCAGCTGGATAATTACAATTCCAATAATTTTCCTGATGTATTCAGAAATGATTTTTGGGTTTAAAATTTTTCAAACTTCAGTTAGTTCCTTGTTTATTCTGGTTTTTGCCTTTCCAATTATTTTTGTCCTCGGTTTTTCAACTTTAAAGTCCGGTTTAAAGGGTTTCACGAGTTTGTATTTTAATATGGATTCATTAATTTCTCTTGGAACCGTTGTCGCATATTTGACCGGAATCGTTCAGTTTTTTTATCCAATTCAAAATTATTCGGGAATTTCAGCAATGGTTATGACAATTTTTGTCACGGGAAAATATATTGAATCGAGAGCCCGTGGTCGGGCAGGACAGGAAATAAAAAAATTGCTTGAGCTTGGGGCAAAGAACGCCGTCGTTTTAAGAAGCGGAAAAGAGGTTGAAATTCCGATTTCCGACGTGAAAATAGGGGACTTAATTGTTGTCAAGCCCGGAGAAAAAATTCCAACTGACGGCGTCGTTGCAAAAGGTGAAAGCAGCGTCGATGAGTCAATGGTTACCGGAGAAAGTTTGCCCGTCGACAAATTAAAGGGAAGCAGTGTTATAGGCGCGACAATAAATCAAGATGGAATTTTATATGTTCGCGCAACTAAAGTTGGAAGAGACACTTTTCTAGCACATATAATTGATTTAGTGGAGGAAGCTCAGGGGTCAAAAGTTCCGATACAAAAACTTGCAGATAAAATAACAAGTATTTTTGTTCCATCGGTTTTAGTATTATCTTTATTAACTTTTGTCGGATGGATAATTTTTGGAAATTTTAATTCTGCTATTGGTTCGGCTATTGCGGTTCTTGTAATTTCATGCCCGTGCGCTTTAGGGCTTGCAACTCCCATTGCCCTCACCGTCGGTTCGGGAATGGGTGCAAAGAGAGGTATATTAATTAGAAAAGGAGAGGCTATTCAAACAATGAAAGACGTCAAAACAATTGTATTTGACAAAACCGGAACAATCACAAAAGGAAAACCGGAAGTCATAAATATAAAAACTTGCGTCGGAATAAAAGAAAAAGAGTTGCTGGAAATTTCTGCGAGCCTTGAAAAATTAAGCGAGCATCCATTGTCAAAAGCAATAGTAAATTACGCCGGACTCAAGTCTTACAAAAAAGTTAATTCATTTAAAATTTTAAGAGGAAAGGGAATAGAAGGAACAATCTCAAAAAGAAAATATTTTATTGGGAACAGAAGACTTCTCGAAGAAAAAAATATCAGTTTGAAAAAGTTTTCTTCAGAAATTGAAATGCGGGAAAATGAAGGAAAAACGGTTTTAATCGTCGCGGATGAAAAAAAAGTTTTAGGATTTTTTTGTGTTGCAGATTCAATTAAAGAAGATTCAAGAGAATCTCTTAGAATTCTCAACCGGGAAGGCTACAACACAATTATGATAACGGGAGACAATGAAATAACGGCCCGAACGATTGCAAGGGAAGTCGGAATAAAAAAAGTAATTGCAAATGTTTTGCCCGAAGAAAAATCCAAACAGGTTATAGAATTTCAAAAAAATGGATTTGTTGCTTTTGTCGGCGACGGCGTTAACGACGCTCCGGCCTTAAAACAGGCCAACGTCGGAATCGCGATGGGCGGGGGAACAGACATTGCAATTGAAGCGGGGGATATTATTTTAACCAAAAGTTCTCTTACAGGGGTGACTCAGGCGATTAATTTATCAAAAAAAACTTTTGGAAAAATAAAACAGAATTTGTTTTGGGCCTTTGCATATAACGTTATAGCAATTCCTCTTGCAGTCTCCGGAATTTTGCATCCAGTCTTTGCGGAAATTGCGATGGCGTTGTCGTCAATAACGGTCGTTACCAACGCTAATTTATTAAGAAGAGCAAAAATTTAATTAGGAATTCCTTTTTCTCGCCCGGCCCTGAAAGTTTTTATGTACCAGTCGAATTCGTCAATGAATTTTTTTACTCTCTCGTTGTATTTTTCGTCTTTCGGGTTTCCATCGTCGTCGAAAGCGTTTTGCACTTCGGGAATCGGAAACGTCGTCGGAATCGACGGCATTCCAAGTTCGGAAAGAATGTCTCTCCAATGCATCATCGCTCTTACGCCTCCGAAAGGACCCATAGAATAAGAAACAATTGCAGAGGGTTTAAACGCATATTCCCTTCCAAAATAGTCGACAATGTTTTTCAATGCCGGCGGAACGCTATGATTATATTCCCCCGTAACAATCACAAACCCGTCGGCTTTTTCGAAAATTTCGTGCAGTTTTTTCATCTCTTTTGTTTTTTCATTTTCTTTTAGGTAATCAAACTTATTTTTTAATAAAGGAAGCGGAAATTCAAGAGGATCAATTAAAGTTGATTCAATATTTCTTCTTTCCAACTTTTTAACAATAAATTTTGCGGCTTTAATTCCAAGCCTTCCTTCCCTAACAGAACCATAAATAACGGCAACTTTTGTCATGTTAATTATATACAATTTTTGTTTTTATACTTTGTGGACTTTGGCAAAAATAAGATTATTTTACCATTTCATATAAGACATTTTCATAAAATCTTTTTATTAAATTACTCTTCTCCCTAACATCCTCATAATTTTCAGATTTGACAAACTGAAGTTTTTGGATTTCCATCTCATTTAAAAATTCAATGTTTTCTTCTAGCAACCTTTCTTTCATAATTTTTTCGGTTTTCTCCAATTCAAAGACTGCTTCCGGATTTTCACTAATCATATTAAATGAATTTAAATAATATGCACCGAGCCTTGAAAACCTAAATGACCTTAATTGTTTCTCCGAATATTTCCTTATTTTTATCATAAAAAATTTTATTTAAACAGAGTTAATAAATATTTATATCCTAATCTTCTTCAATCCAGCCATAACCTTTTTCTTCGAGTTCGTCGGCGAGTTTTCCATCGCCGTCCAAAACAATTTTTCCGTTAAGCATTATAAAAATTTTGTCAGGTTTTATGTATTCCAAAATTCTTTTGTAATGGGTTATAATAAAGATACATTTTTTATTGTTCATAAGAGCGTTAACGCCTTTCGCGACGGTCTTTAACGAATCGACGTCGAGCCCAGAATCCGTTTCGTCAAGCATCACTAATTTTGGGTCAAGCATAAGCATTTGCAAAATTTCATTTTTCTTTTTTTCTCCACCGCTAAATCCGTCGTTCAAATATCTTTCAGTCATTTCGTTCGGGATTTCCACTAATTCAGAATTTTCTTTTAATTTTTTCTTAAATTCAAAAAGCGAGAAGTTTGGGTTTATTTCTTTTGACGTCGCCTTCAAAAACTTCGAAACGCTTACCCCTGAAATTTCCCTAGGATACTGAAAAGACAAAAATATTCCAAGTTTTGCGCGCTTATCCGGAGTGAAATTTGTGACATCCTTTCCTCCAAAAATTATTTTTCCTTTTGTAATTTTATATTTTGGATGCCCCATAATAGTGTTCACAAGCGTCGACTTCCCGGAGCCGTTAGGACCCATAAGAGCGTTGACTTTTCCGACGTCAAGAGTTAGATTAATTCCTTTTAAAATTTCTTTTCCGTCGACTTCAACATGAAGATTTTTTATTTCAAGGATTTTTTTGTTTGTCATTTTATTCTCCGTAGAATTTCCAAACCTAAAAGTTCGCACTTCACACGTGTTGGAATAACATCAATTCCAAGGTATTCATCCATATTTTTTTTATTTAATTTCTGAACGTCAGAAAGTTTCATTCCTTTTATTTTTTCCAGTAATACCGACGTCGAAACGGTCGAAATAACACAGCCCGTCCCGTGAAATTTTGCGTCGGCAATTTTTCCGCCGGCAACTTCGAGTTCAATCGTGAATTCGTCCCTGCATCCAGGGTTTTTCAGCGTCGCCGAATGAGTTTTATTTTTTAAACGGCCAAAGTTTGGTTTCTCTGAATAAATCTCCATGAGTTCTTCCTTGTATATTGAATTGGTTTTCATTTTAACAAACGCTATTTTCTATTTCAAGTTCTATTAATTTATTTAATTCAACGGCGTATTCGAGCGGAAGTGCTTTCACGACGGGTTCGATAAATCCGGATACGATTAATTTTATTGCTTCGCTTTCAGGAAGGCCTCTTGACATCAGATAAAACAAATCCTCTTCGCCCACTTTTCCGACGGCGGCTTCGTGTGAAACTTCAACTTGGTTTTCATTAACATCCATTGATGGTAAAGTCATTGCCTTGCTTTTATTGTCCAGCATTAAGCCGTCGCAACGAACTGACGATTTTGAATCTGTTGCTCCGGAATTTATTTTCACTAATCCCCTGTAAGAACTCACCCCTCCGTCGACAGAAATACCTTTTGAAAGAACCGTTGAAGAAGTGTTTTTATTCAGATGATAAATTTTGCATCCCGTGTCCTGATATTGGCCGTTTCCGGCGTATGCAATTCCGATGTAATCCGACTTTGAATTTTTTCCATTCAGAACACTGCACGGGTAAAGCATCGTCGTGTGGCTTCCAAGGTTTCCGTTTACCCATTCAATTATTCCGTTTTCTTCGACGACCGCGCGTTTTGTATTCAGGTTAAATGTGTTTTTACTCCAGTTTTCAATTGAAGAATATCTTACTCTTGCGTTTTTCATTACGTAAATTTCAACTCCGCCGGCATGAAGCGAACTCTCTAGGTATTCGGGGGCGGAGCAGCCTTCAATGTAATGAAGTTCGCTTCCCTCATCGGCAATTATTAAAGTATGTTCAAATTGTCCGCCTTTTGTCGCGTTCATTCTGAAGTATGCCTGAAGTGGAATTTCGACTTTGACGTTTTTTGGAATGTAAATAAAAGTTCCGCCGCTCCAGACCGCGCCGTGAAGTGCAGAAAATTTATGAAGATTAGGAGAGATGCATTTAGTCATAAAATATTTTTTGAAAAGTTCTTCGTGTTCTTTTAATCCCGTGTCGCAGTCCGTAAAAATTACACCTTTTTTTTCTAAATCTTTTTTCAAGTTGTGATATATCGTTTCGCTTTCGTACTGCGCCCCGACGCCGCCAAGAGCATTTTTTTCAGCTTCGGGAATACCAAGTTTATCAAAAGTTTCTTTTATCTCTTTTGGAACGTCGTCCCACGAACGCGAATTTTTGGCATTCGGCCGCATATAGAAATGAATCTTGTTTAAATCAAGGTCTTTCAAACTTGGCCCCCAATTTGGCATTGGTTTTTCATTGAAAATTTTAAGCGCCTGAAGGCGTTTTTTTAACATCCACTCAGGCTCGTTTTTGTCTTCGGATATTTTTCTGACTAATTCTTCAGTTAAACCTTCGGGGCTCTTGAAGATTAAATCTTCCTTATTTTTCATTGCGTAAGCCTGCTGAATTTTGCCTGTCATTTTACATATGTTAATACTAAACATATGAAATTTGGTTCATATAAAAATGTTTTGCCCCGCCCGCCCACGCATTTTGTTTCCCCTGCAAAACGGTCTATTGATATGCTACGAAACCGATGTTGTCAGGTTTCTTCGCTAATATAGTTAAGGTGCAAAAAATATCCAAGGGTAGAGCAAGAGAAGATTAATTCACCATTCGTCGTATTCGATTTCGACGTCGTCGTTCAATTTAAAACATTGGCATCCGAGCCGTTCGTCGTCTTCGAGCGGGAAGTCGTTTTCTTCTTCGGTCTTTGAATTGAAGTTTTCCATTCCATTGACGACTTTCATTTTGCACGTCCCGCATATTCCGTTAAAACACGAAAAATTCATTCCGAGTTTTTCGAACGTTTCGTACGGATTTTCGCCGTCCGGCACGTCGGCCGTCTTGTCGTTAAACGTTATTTTGGGCATGAACGTATGAAAAGGGATTCATATAAAAATGTTATGGGTAGGAGAACTATTTGGAAAAGTATTTTGATATATCTTTAGTAGTTTCTACTATATTTTTATCAAGGAAGCATCTTGTTATCCCATCTAATATAGTAATATATCCAACCACATCAAGAATCCAAAAAAGTATTAGAAAGACTATCTTATAAAAAAGTAGAGAATTGTTATAATTCAAAACTGTTTTAATGCTTTCATCAATTAGAGGGGAAGTAACGATAAATCCGATGATTGATTCAAACAAGTATTTTAGTTCCATTTTATTATTCTCAAATCTCCCCTGCCTTTATCAAGAATTAAATTTTCCCGACTAAATCC
>DAIENA010000023.1 GCA_027341315.1 archaeon
TTTTAGACGATTCGACACCGTCGCGAATCAGTGCAGTTTTCAGAGCATCATATATTTTTGAATTTGCGTCGTTAGCTTCCGCCGACGTTGAGCCATTTGTCTGAATTGTAAAATGGACTGAAACTACGTCCGGCATAACTTTCAGCGTTGAAGTTCCCTGAACAGTCAATGTGTCATCACCATGACTCACTAAACTCTGAAACATAAAAAGTGCAACAAGCGCAATCACTAAAACAACTCCTGCAATTATGGACGTTACAACAATTGCATTGTTTTCTTTTTTCATTTTGCTTTTCCTCCTTTATAATTTTCTCCAATTTACCAACGAAAAAATGATAAGGGCCAAAAGTCCTCCGGCAAAAAACCACATCCAAACCGGAGACGAAGCAATTTCTCCGCCTGTTGAAATTAGTTTGTCGGCAACGGCCGGCGAGTTAACGTAACCTGACGAGGCTGCCAAGTTTTCCACCGCGACGTTTCTAACGGCGACGATTTTTTCATATGCAAAAATTGCAAAAGTTCCCGCTACGAGTAAAATCGCCGACGGTAAAATAGATTTTATTTTTTCTATAGAAGTGTTTTTCGGCGAAATAATTATAGACTTATTTGTTAATTCGTACATTAAAATCTTCTTCCCTTTTTTGCTCCAGAAAAAATTTTTCCTCTTTTGAACAAAACCTGCGTCGAGAAGTTTTTTTAAGTTATACTCAACGGTGTTAATTGGAATTTCAATTTTATCTGACAAGTCTTTTTCGCTTGCTTCCTTACTTTCCGCCAGGTATTCAATTATCTTTTTGCATGTCTTATTTGACAAAATATCCGCAAGATGTTTTGTCTTTTCGTCATCAAGAGACATCAAAATAAACTTTTCTTCGGCCATGATTTATATAATCCCCTGAAATTTATAAATGATGCGAAGAGTTCAATTAAGATTGAAGTTATAATTAATTTCTGTGAATTTGGGAAAAAGCAAGTTCATATTTAGGGTCATACATGGTAATTTTTAAGGTTACTTTGTTGTTATGATAATAAAGAAATTTTTCTATTTTTAATTTTTTGTCATCAAAATTTAATCTCTCGTCAATACAATTTTTACAAAGATCCCATTTGAACAATTTATAATTATGCCGCGTTTTGTCATCCGATAAATCCGGGGAACCGTCTTTATTCATTTTAAAACTTCTCTCAATGAATTTTTTTGATTCCATCTAAATTTTCCCTTTATCCAATTTCGTTATTGTCAAAGTCACTTCTTTACCGGTGAGCATATTTTTTATTTTTATCTTCTTTTCTTCAACTTCTTTTTTACCGACGAAGATTACTTTTTTTATTCCATATGAGTTAGCGTACTCGAGAGCTTTTCCCGGTTTTCCGAAATAAACACTTGCATTTTTTCCGGATTTCTTAGTTTCTCCGCCACGTCAATTGCGTTTTTGTCTTCGTCCAGGGAAACGACAAGAATTTTTTCGATGTCAATAATTGCATTTGTAACGGCCATTAATCTTTCTATGGAAAATGAAAGCCCCGTCGACTCGACTCCGTCAATCATGTAAGTTCCGCCGCCGCAGATTGTTTCCTTAATATCTGATTTTATTTCAAAAACGTTTCCTGTGTAATATGAAAGCCCGCGTGCGAGCGTCGGCGAAAAAATCACCTCGACGCCGTAAAACTTAACATATTTTTTTAATTCTTCAATTTCTGAGTAGGATGGATAATTTTTGAAAAACTCCTCTTTGTTTTTAACAATTTTAAGAAGTTTTTCCGCGCCGATTTTTTTCAAATTTTCGTAAACTTCATTTTCCGGAAGTTTATCCAATTTATCCAATTCTTTTATTGCTTCTGATTTATTTTTAATTTGCGCTTCGTCCAAAATTTCGTTAAGAAGTTTTCTGTTATTGACATAAATTCTTGTGTTTATTTTAAGTGCATTGAAAATTTCCGAGACTGCCCCTAAAACTTCGGCCTGTTCTTTTATTGTCGCGCCGATGACGTCGATATCGCACTGGGTGAACTGTCTTAATCGATTTCCCTGAACGGGTTCGTCCCTGAAGACCGGCCCGATTTGAAATCTTTTGAACGGAAGTTTTTGATTTTTTGCAATTCGTTTGAGTTGAAAAGTAAATTCATATCTTAAAGCTAATTTTCTTTTTCCCTTGTCCTGAAGCCGAAAAATGTCCGACACGGCTTCGTCGCCGGCGTTATCACCTTTCACGAATTCTTCGTATTCGACGACGGGAGTTTCCGCTTCCTGAAAATTATACCGCTCGAACGTCTGACGCGCAACTTCCCGAATAAACGCGGCCTTTTCCGCTTCCTTTCCGATTTTATCTTTGAATCCTTTTACTGTTTCCATTTTATTCTAAACTCCTTTCATAAATTATAGATGAAGGGATGAATTTAAACTTTTTCAAATTTTTTATTGAACTATCATTTTTCACAAACACCTGCGCGTAAATGTTTTTTATTTTTTGTTTTTTAAACCAATCAATCCTTCTTTCAGTTAATTTTTTTCCTATCCCTTTTTTTCTAAAATCTTTATTGAGATAATTCATGCGCAACCATCCATCTCTATTAAAAATATCGGCAAATGCAAAACCTATAATTTTATTTTTAAATTCTGCAATTATCCAATAATCTTTTTTTGATTTTATTTCTTTATTAAAATTTTTAAAAATCTTTTTTATTCCACCAACATATTTAAAAATTTCTTTCTTGGTTTTTTTTGGGTATTGTGTTTTAAATTCGTCGACAACACTTTCGGAATAAATTTTCATAATTTGATTTAAATCTTCTTTCTTTGCTTTTTTAATAATTAAATCTTTCATTTTAATCCAACTCCTTTTCTATTAAAATATCTTTCTTACTAGGCAGTATCCCTAGTTTTTGATATAAACTGTTTGCTCTTGAATTTAAATCTGCAATTCCAAGAAATCTCTTAAATCCCTTTTCTTTGTATATTTTAAAAATTTCATTTAAAACAAAAGTTCCAATTCCTTTGTTTTGGAATTCTTCTTTTATTGCAAATTCTTCGCCAAATGCAACTTCCCCCGGGCACATAAATTTTGGATTTATGCAAATAAAACCTACAATTTTCCCATCACTAAATATTGAATATAAATCATAAAACTTAAGAAAAAATTTCATTTTTTCCGCCGACTTCTTTTCCGTCCATTTCTCATTATAAGGAGATTTGGAAAACTCTTCACGATAAATTTTAGATAAAAGAGAAATATCTTTTACTCCTGCTTTTTTAATAATTAAATCTTTCATTTTACTTCTCCTTAATTAGCGGGAGGCGAGCGCTTTTAACTCTCCCAAATACAAATGGTTCAGAGCTAAAAGCGGGAGGAGGGAATCGAACCCTCGTTTTACGGACCACAACCGCACGTTCTGCCACTGAACTACAACCGCCATTATAATTTAATTCAGGCAAAGTGCATTTATAACGTTTTTTAAAATTAGAGTTAAAACTAGAGAAATCCTTTCTAATGATGGGGATAACTCCGTTGATTTATCATAAGAATCCGAACTCCCGGGAGTTTTTAAGTTTTTTGGGAGGTCTTAACAAACTCTTTTAACAATTCATGATTGTAAACTTCCGGATGAAATAAAACTCCGTAAATTTTTTTTGTTTTGTGTTTGAATGCCATTGGAAAATTTCCGTTGTCGAACTGTGCAAACCCTTCCGGAAGCATAATAGATTTATTGTGTAAAAAATAAACTTTATTTTTTCCATTTAGGCCCAAAAATGTTTCTTTAAAATTTATTTCGGATAATCCAATATATTTGTCGTCGACGAGTCGTCCGCTAAAAACGAGTCCTATAGCCTGCATTCCCGCGCAGATTCCAAGGACCGGTTTTTTAAAATTTTTTAACCATAAAAAATTTTTAGCATTTTCCAAATATTCAAAATCATCAAGCGACGTCCCGGACAAAATCACTCCGCTCGCGTTTTTCAGGTCCGAATTTTTTATTTTATCGTACCCGCAAACGACGACCTCATTTCCCGTCGACGAAACGATTTTTTCGATTGGCCGGACGAATTCGAGTTCGTGCATTTTTTCTTTGCACAAAGAAACAATTAATATCATTTTTATAAATAAAAAAGAAAACTCTTAAACTTTTTGATTCCCTGTTTTTGTAGATTCATAATTCAAAATTAAGGACAATGCATCTCTTAATTTTAAATTTTTAAAATTCTTTAGAAAAGTTTGTTTCATGAACTCCGAAGCACCACTAATCTTTTCATTTCCTAAAAGAAGCAACGTGTCGTGAAAGTCATTAAATAAAAAAGGATTCTCTTTTAATCTATTAATAATATAATCGTGACGGGAGTTTCTAATTCCATTTATAGCTAGACTAACTAATTGGTCATTTTCGTTGTCTGAAAATTCAATTTCAAAAAAATTTTGGCTATATTGGGAAACAAAAGTTTCAAGACCATTCACCATCTCAAAAGACGCGGATCTTACAACCGAATCAAGGGGAATTTTGTCAGCAACAGGAGATAAATAAGAATCTTCTTCAAAGTTAGAGTTCTCATTCAACTCTCGATATATCCTAGAAACAACAAAATTTCCGTCCATAAATTTCAAAAGTTTAGATTTTGGATGGTCAGCATCTTGTGTGTTTACGTTTTCTTCCTGAATATATCTTAATTTTCCATTTTTAAAAAAGTAAAAGACATTTTCATACCCAATAGTCTCTTCTTTTTCATCTTCAAGTTTAACAAATCCTGAATATTTATCTAAATTTTCTATCTCATCCAAAAAAGGGATTCTTTTTTTATCTGTCCCTTTTAGAGACTCATTTGCAAAATCTATGAAAAATTCCGGTTCCTTAAATGTGTCTACCCAATTTTCTGGAAAATAAGAAAACCCCCGAACTTCATCTAACATATCCTGAAACTTCCACATTAAATCAAATTCCATTAAAGTAAAAAATTTTAGGATTTATAAAAATAATTGTTATTAATTATCATTTAACTTCAACCTCCAGCCTGAATGAATTTTCGCCCTCTTTCAAAATTTTTTTTCCGACGACGTTTAAAGGACGTGAAAATAACGGGCAGTCGACGACGAACGTTTCATATTCCCCGCCTTCACCGGCGACGTGAATTTTATATTTTTTATTTAACGTTTTAATTTCGTCGATAAATTTTTTGTCGATTTCGCGTCCAATCCATTTTTCGTCAAACGGAAATGCAAAGACGCCGGTTAAAATTATTTTAAATTTATTTTTTACCAGTTCTTCCAGATAAATTTCCTCATCTTTTTGCCAAAGCGGATTGAAGCAAACAAGTCCGAGTTCGTCGCAAATTCTTTGAATTCTCGACGCCTGATAAACCGATTTTATCGCGCCTGTTACGACGCCGTCGATTTTAAATTTATTTTTTGCTTTTTTTATTGCGTCACGTAAATCCGTCAATTCGTCCTCTTTTTTTCCGTCGGTTCTTTGAATTAAAATCGGTACGTTCATCGACGACGCCTGAATTTTCGTTTTCTCGACGGCCGGCGTGTGAAACATAAAACTTTCTTTATTTTTTGAAAATATTGAAATCAAACACTCAATTTCGTGCCCGTATTTTTTTGAGACGTATGTCGCATAAACCGAATCTTTCCCGCCAGAAAAAAGAACGCCGAGTTTCATAAGTCCTAAAGTTTACTTTTAGTTAAATATTTTTGCGTATCGACCCTGACGCCGTCGACTGGCGTAACGTAGTCACGCATTGAAAAATTCTTAAATTCAGGGAAACTTTCATTTAAGGTGATTTTCTCGAGGGACTTTTGATTGAGTTCTTGTTTTATTGGAGTGTTTAAACCAAAATTTGCATTGTAAGAATTGTAAATTTCATTCACAAGAGTAAAGGAAGAAAAAACCATTAATCCTGCCAGTGCATATTTTTTTGATTGACTCAAATTTTTTATCCATCCTGGAACTCTTTTCGGATGGGAAAGCCCCACACACTCTTGCATAAAATCATTTGCTATTCCATTACTCACTCCTGCTGAATAAGTTCCAATCGGAGCAAGCCCCGTTTGACTTGCAACCTGATGAAGCCCTAATTTTTTTCCAAGTAAATATCCCGCCCCGCTCGTTAAAGTTCCAACAAGAAGCCCCAGTTTCCCGTCGTGGCCTGAAACAGTTTTTTTGTGGCCCAAACCGTCCACAAGCTCATGCGAATCGTCGTACTTAAAAAACCAACGAAACGCGCTTCTGCCTTTATGAGAAACATAACCTAAAAGAGCCAGGTTTGCGAGGACCCACCCTTCTCTTTGAATTTTAGAAAATTCAACCCCGTAACTATGAACAAACGGAAGAACCTCTGATGAAAGTTTAGAACCCCATGTTTCAAGAAATGCCCAAATAGGGGCAGAGATTAAACTTTCTCCAATTCCGCAAGCAATATAATCTTTTGCAAAATTACTCCACTTTCCGTCGTAATATTTTAGGATGTTTTCTCTTATCTCTTCAAAAGAGACTTCCTTAATACGTTTTGGTATAAATTTTGCAACTGTTTTTATTTTCTTAACTAGTTTCATAAAAAAATAAAAAAGAACCTGCCTTAAAAAGATTCTTGTTCCTTTGTTTCTTCTTCACTTGATTCTTCAAACGCCAGGTCTTCGTTTTCGTCCGTTAAGATTTCGCCTTCTTCGATGGTTTCCCTGCTCCAGTCTCCGTCTTTGAGGTCGGCGTACGGGTCGGGGTTTTCCTTCAAGAAAACGTGCTTTAGCCATATATGAATTTCTTCAAAATGCGCTTCCTGTTCGAGCCAGAGTTTTCCGTTGTTTTCTAGTTGAATGATTGGAAAAAGCGAGAGCGCTCTTTCCTCTTTGTCTTTTCCTATAATTTCGGTGTATGTTACTTTTTTTTCGCTGTTTTTTGAAAAGTAATCAATAATTTTATTGTGAATTCCCTTGAGTTTGTCTTTTATGTTGTACTTTCTTTTTGGAAGACTTATTCCGGATTCACGCAGTGCATTATTGTCGACGATTACTTTTTTTATACGACGGTTTTCGGTAACGATTGCTTTACTTAACGATTCGATTAATTCGTTTAGTGTGACTTTTCTGAAACGTGGAACCGGACTTCTTAAAACGAGTTCTGGAATTTCTTCGTCGAGTTCGATTCTTTCGAGGACGTTTTTCTTTTCTTCTTTTCCGCCGAAAAGAATTTCATCGATACTTTTCATGTATTTACTTAATATGAGTTCGGACTTTATTCTTAGAAGAAGCGCCGCCGCCAGAAGAACTTTACTCGACACGAAAAAATCCATTTCTTCATACTTTTGAATTTTAGATAGAAAACCCTCCGCAAGAAGTCCGATGTCTATGTCCCACGGGTCGAGTTGTTCTGCGTTAATCAGGTCGTATATAATTTCCTGCCAGCCGACCTCCCGGTTGAATAAAAGTTCCTGAACCTGTTCCTGCCCGACGTTGGGTTTTACGACGCTGAACTTCTCCTCTTCTTTATCCATAATCTGATTAAATCAAAAAGATTTTATAAACTTATTACAAAAAATATCGGATGACATGTCATTTTTTAAGAGTAACATAACAGAAAGGTTTATATACTTAAATGGTCTCGATTGAATATCACCTCTTTTACCCAGGAGTGGACGCGAGGCTATCTATTTTATTTGGCTTCGGGGAAGCTCCTAGGTTTTTTTATTCACGGGGAAAATAAAATGACAACATTGAAAGAAAAACTCGATAGGTCCGAAGTTATAAAAAAAATTGAAGGGATGGAGTCAGGAAAACCTCTTGAATTTGAAGGGATGAAATATTCGGAATTAGCGGTTATTCAAGGAAAATTTGATTCTAAATCAGGATATTCTCTTTTAGCTTATGAAGATTTTTTTAATTTTTTAAGAAGTAACCCTTGGGACAAAAAATATACTTTAATAGTTAATAAAAAATAAAATGGCAAAAGAAATTAAAAAAATTCAGTTAAAAACCGATGAACAATACAGAATGGCTAACCATTTTTTATTGGATTACGCTCTTAATAATGACTTTTATGCAATAATAGAAAAAGGAAGTTTTTCCTGCGGAACAGGAAACGGGTTAGAAATTTATGCCAAACCTGATATGAAAGAAATATTTATTGAGTCTGAAAATTCATTAGAATCTAATGATCTTGAAAAAAAACTAAGCAATTTTTTAAACGAAGAATATAAATATTCCGTATCCTTTAAACATAAGTGAAAAAAATAGAAATTTTGGCAAGAGAACTTCCGGAAGAATTCCTAATTAATGACTTATTTTGTTTGTTTGATAATTTTGATTCTGTTAAAATTTTTTATGAACCCCAAATAAACATAGAAGCAAGAACTGCAAAAGAAAGGATAAAAAAATGTGTTAATTCGACCTATAA
>DAIENA010000024.1 GCA_027341315.1 archaeon
TTGCGGAGGAACAACTTTAATAAAAGATTTTTGTCTTTTTCGACTAACTCTCGTAAATGGAGTCACGTGTCTTTTCGAATATGCGTTTGCTTTTCTTAACCCTGCCATTTTATTCCAAATCCTCCAAAGAGACTTTTTCACCCAACCCTTTTAACTTTTGTTTATCACTTAAAGGAAAATTAACTCCATTTTCTTGAGTATCATAATTCGTTGGATGGTCAAACATATACTTCTCAGTCGCAGCTTCTTTTCCAAAATTCTCAGCTAGATTTTTATAATCCAATCTTTCACCTGCGCTCATTTTATCTCAACCTCCGTCGTAACGGCTTGTCCGGGCAGACCTTTTTCAAAAATAGTTCTTAAGACTCCTTTTTTTCCGTGCGGCGCGGCGACCTTACCCGATATAACTTTTCCGGCGGGCGACTTCCATGTAACCGACTTTCCGACGAGCTTTTCAGCTTTTTCCCGGGAATCAACGCCGTCAGCTTCGACTAGCATATGCTTTTCGTGAACAACGTGTCTTCCCCTTCTGAATTGAATTACTTTTCCTTTCATTTGGTTACTCCTGTAAACGGATGAGCGAAAATTCTTTTGAATTTACTCTTACCATAATCATTATCAATAAAATTAGTTTAAAAATCCTTCGGCGAAGGTTTTATTTTATTCATTAATAATTGAAGAATAATATTTTATTATCTCTTCTCCAAAATAAAAAGTTTTTTCCAGTTCGGACTTAACTTCTAAGTCTTTCACATATTCTAAACTTTTTTTACCTTCATTAAATCCTCTAACACATGTGTTCCATATATCCTTTCCGAATTGAATCCCTTCATCAATTAAATTTTTATCTTGAAAGTCTGTTTCTTTCCATTTTCTGTTTAATAATTCTGAAACATAATTTTCATTTTGCCATCTCTCTTTATCAAATCTATTTTTATAGTCTGGACTAAATAAAATTAATGTTGAGGAAAAATTGCCCAACATTGGAAGGTAAATTTCTTCTCCAATTTTCCTAAATGATGCCTCAAACTTGCTTGAAAGAAATTTACTTCTAGTTATTAAGAATCTTCCAATAAATTCCTCAATACTTTTTCCGGACTTCAAATTCTCATCTGCTTTTTTCATAATATAAAAATGTGCAAAAGATTCAGTTCCATACCACGCTAATTCATGATAAAAGGTTCTATTACGAGAAACTTCTTCTTGAGTTAAATTATCAATTTTCTTCTTAACTTCATCGCTTAATTCTATCATATAAAATCAATTCATTCAAAATTTATAAAACTTCCTCTTTGTAACCATTATATAATTAATTCACTTCCCCAAAACGTAAATCATTCTTCCGACAATTTGATTTTCACGATATTCCGGAATTTCGTAAATCATCTTATAGCCCGTTGACGAAACGATTTTTTCGATATTGCATTTCAGCCGTTTCTTTCCGATTCTTATATACGGCGATGTGAAAACGACACGACCGGAAACTTTGCCTTTAAAATTATTTATCACGCGAACAATTAAATTTTCAAATCTAAGCAAAGTTTCTTCGGCAATTTTTCTTGGAGGAATTTTTTTAAGAGTCTCTCCAAGGTCGGGCTCGGTCACGATAACATTTGCCCCGGAAATTTTCGCGCGCGAAGAGTCGTCATTTATTAACTCGTAATTTTGGGAATTGAATTTAAACCATCTTAAATTTTCTATCGAGCCGTTCACCGCATTTTTATCTTTGTCAATTCCTATAACTTTTATCCCGCGGATTAACGCTTCCGACAAAATCGTCCCGACTCCGCAAAACGGGTCAAGTAAAATTTCGTCATTTTTCACATAAGAAAGGTTTATTAAAATCTTCGCAAGGCGCGGAGAAATTGCAAGCGACTCCCGACGAAACGGTTTTTCCATATCACGTTTTTCCAAAGAAACGTAATCGCACGTCGAGATAATTTTCCCAAAGGAAATTTCCTTCTTGCCAAAAACAAAATACTCCTCGTCAATTAAATTTGATGATGGGATAAAAACAGTTTCTCCGTCCTGAAGTTTTATACTTCCGGTTAAATGTTTAAATGTTGCCTTGAGTTTTTCTTCTCTGAATCTTTCCTTCAAATAATTCTGAATTGTTTCATAACCCTCGGAAAAATTCCACAAAACATAATTTAATTTATTTTTCGTTCCGGAGTAAAGATTTATTTTATCGAGTTTTTTTTGAATCTCCTTTGAATTTCCAAAAGCAAGAACTTTCCCGACAGAAACGACCCCTCCAAAAGAGTCAACAATTTTTTGTGAAATTTCATTTTCTAAATCAATAAGTAAACCGTTTTTAATCAGATTATAATTTAAAATTCTGTTTTTTTCCTTTTCAAAATAAGTTAAAACTTCAGCTTTAGAAAGTTCTATGTTTCTCCCAAGAACAAATAAATATTTCATGTCCATAAAAGAATGTTTTGGTTTTTAGAGGTTTTGATTAAATTTAAATATCTGTTTTATTTAATTTCAGTATGGAAAAAGCAGGATATTGGGACTTGATGGAAACTTCAGTTATAATTTTCGTCGCGTATTCTCTCTTTTCCGTCGTCGTCCCGTTAAACAATTTACTTGGAACGGTTGTTTCATCCATAATTTCCGTTGCAGTAACAGTTTTTGCTTTTGGACTTATCGGATACAAAATATCAAAAGACAAAAAAACGAACATCAAATCGGGAAAGGTCGGGGCGTGGACGGGTGTCGTCGTCGGACTTGTATATGCACTTATTGCTATTCTAACGTTCTATTTGTTTCCGGAAAAAATAGCCGAAGCAATCTCGGCCGCGGCAAAACAAGGATTAACGACAAACGTAACAAAAGCGATGATTGAAATTGGTCTTTACATAAACCTGATAATTCTTCCTTTGATTTACACGGCGCTCGGTGCGTTTATTTCATGGATTAGTTTTTTAATTTTCAAAAAGAAATAATTCCCATATAAAAAAGTTTATTAATAGGTGTCATTATAAAATAGTATGGAAGAACTTCCCCTAAAGTATACTGCATTATCCAAATCAAATCTTTCAATAGGGATGGAATTTGGACCTGTAAATTTTTTTGTGAATAAGAGCTCTCATGAAAAATCAAAAAATCTCCTGGAAGGAAACGACATAAAAGGAGAAACAAAAATAATTAGCCCATATCTTTTTCCAAGCGAAATGTGGGGATGGGCCAGAGTTTTTTCTTCATATTTCGGCAGATTAAATGAAGTTGCCGTCTCAAGGGCAAACTGGAAAATTTATGAAGTTGCAAGACCAGATGAAAAATTAATCTCAAAATCAAAAGTTGTGAATGTGGAATCAAGAAATAATTTGTCTTTCGCAACGGCAGAAACAGTCACTCAAAACGAAAATGGAAATATTCTTATAAAAACCCTAGACGAACTTCTTTTACTCCATGATGTAAATTTTAAATTTTATAAAGAGAGAAATAATGAAAAAGAAATTTCTAAAAATAATTCTTATACAAGAAGCAGAAAAGTATACTTCAGATACAACTGGAATAGCGGAAAATGGATGAATAATATTCATACGGATGCGTACGCCAAACAATTTGGATATGAAGGCGGACTTCCTGAATTTATTATGTATATGGATTGGATTTTTATGTCTGAGTTGGAAACAAAAGGAAAGGAAGCATACCAAACCACAATAGAATTAGAGAAAATACTTCCAATATATGAGGGAGAAATTATCAAAATCATAAAACCAAAAAATTCGGAAAATAACCTCATTCAGTTTTTCAGAGAAAATCAAGAAAGGGTTAGAGCCCACATAAATAAGCAAAATTAAAATAAAATTTCAAACTCGCCGTATTCTTTTTTGAGAACATCAAAAACTTTCGGATTAATACTAAATTCAAACTTTTCCTTCTGTTTTTCCAGGGCTTTCTCAAATTCAGAAAAATCAGAATCAGAAATCTTGTCCAAAACTTTTTTCACGCTGTTTCCGTCAAACAAAAAAGTTTTCCCGTCGGCGTTGACAATTTCGACTTGTTTATCTTTGGTTTTTAATACCATCTTCCCTTTGTTCATGCTCTCAAAATCTTTCCTTTGCAAAAATTCATTCAAGTCTCTAATTAAAATGTCCGCGTCTTTTCTTACACTTTCGATTTTGTGCGAATCGGCTTTCTCTTTTTTATATTCTTTTTTTGCCCGGATTACATCTCTTAAAATTCTCAAATGCTGGTTTGTGAACTTTCCTTTCCGAACATAATTTTTTTCAAACTCTCCGGCTAACTTTTCCTGAGAAATATTTCCAAGAATATTTTTAAGAAGCTCCATAAGGTCGCCATAAATTTGATTAATTGTCTTTTCCTGAAATTTGGATTCAATCTCTTTTCTTAATTCTTTAAGTCTATTGATAAATTCCTCGGTCTGAACCAAAAGTTTGTCAATCTCGGCGCCGGAAATTTCTTTAATTTTTTCATGCTCGTAATCTCTCCACGTCTGAACGACCTTCTCCAAAAAATCCACATACTTTTTTTCAATCATTTTTTTTGCTAAAAATTCTTTTTTGAATTCGTTAACCAGTTCTTTTTTTGCATTCGGCGGCGCGCCGCCGTTAAGCATTACAATCGCCTGAGCCGGAGTCGTGACGCCCCAAAAAACGTTCGTGAAAACTTCGGAGAGAAGCGTTCTCTTGCTTCTTTGAATAACTCCGTCGCCCATACTCATGAACATATCAATTGCTTCGGGTGAAGGTTTTAATTTTCCCATTCGAAGTAACGCCTTCCATGGCATAAACGTCCCCCGGTCGTAAAGCGGAACTCCGTCACGAATAAAAGTAAACATCACAGGATGAGCGTCTTTAACAGCGTCCCAAAAATCAGTCAAAAGATAAATCTGCGGTTCAAGCCTGTTTTTAACGCCGGCAATCTGCGTTGCCTCTGCGACATACTGATAAATTATTCCACGGAGCCTCTCAAGAAGTTCACGCCTCGGCATTCTTTTCACGTCGGTGTCATTGATTATAACAAAAACGTCGACGTCGCTTGTTTTCGCAGCGTCGCCGCGAATAAGACTTCCGCCTATAACATAACTCACAACATATCTTTCGAATTTTTGAAGAACAAGAGATTTATGAATTTCGGAAACACGAAGCGCGCCCAAAATTCCTTTGTCATAAACCGGATAACTCATCGCAATTGCACCTGAAAGTTCAAACTTTTGGTCCATGCATATTTCCCAAATTTCCGACGTGCTCATGACGTGGGCCCAAACTTTTTCCTTCGACTTTTCAATTTCTTTCACTATTTCCTGTTTTATTTTGGGTATTTCTTTTGCTTTCTCCTCAGGAACAATTATTTCAATATGAACGTGGTCTTTCGAATCGGCCGGAGCTTCCTCTTCTTCTATAAATTTCGGAATCGATTGCGGGGGTAAAATTCCGATTGCAAGAACGTACTTGAATTTTTTTGTTATAAAATTTTTTAATTTATCAATTTCTTTTTTGGTCTTTTCAAATTTTTTCTTTTCTTCTTCGGGATTAACTTTTGGAACTTCCGGTTTTGAATAATTTAAATTCATTCCGGGAATAGAATCGCTGTTTTGAGCCATGGAGTAACAACAAAAATATTCTTTATAAAAGTTTGGTGGGAATTAAAATATTGTTTAGTCAAAGTCCACAAAAATTATCTGAGCTTTTGACATCTTCCTGTAAAAATCTAAATCGGGAACTTTCTTCTTGGAATCAAAAATTATCAGATTAAGCCCCTCCCAAAACAAGAACCATCCGGCGGGTTCCGACAAAACTGAAAGGAAAGTCAGAAAAAAATCAGAAGTTCCTTTTGTCAAGAAAAAAGTTGCAACAAACATAAAAATTATTCCGAAAAAAACAAACAAGGCCCCTTCTTTTAGAAGTTTTCTTTTTGTATCCTCAAGGTTTTGAAGTGTATGTTTGAAATGTTCTTTTAACCTTTTTTTTATTATAGACTCTTTACGAAAATCTCTTTTGTTTTTTGGAACAAGAAATTTTATTTCAATTCCGCCGGTCTTTTTCTCCTTGCTCGCACGATTCATTTCCGAAAGTAAATCTTCAGAAATAAGTTTTTGGGAATACGGACGGGAATCAAAGTCCGAAAAAATGTAATCGTAATCCTCAATCCACAAACCGATGTCGGAGAGTTGTCCAAGCTTCTTCTCCTCTTTTGAACTTTCCATGTTCATAATAACAAAATCGGGTTAAAAAATCTTATGTTAAGTGGTCCATGGAGGAATCTACTCGCGATTTGCATCGTTGAGAACATTTGTGATAATGACGACGAAAGACGTTCGCCTCCGCCTTTACAGCTTCGGTCCGAAAAGAAATGGTCCATGGAGGAATCGGACCTCCCATCGAATTTATGAGATGACAGGGACGATTAAAATGGTCCATGGAGGAATCGGACCTCCGCCTTCTCGGTGTAAACGAGATGTTCTACCATTAGACTAATGGACCAAACATAAATGAAATATTATTTAGTTTTAAAAATGTTTCTTAAGAATATAAAACTTCCTGGATTTTATTAAATTTTTAGTTTTGAGAAAATATTAAAACTCTGCATACTAATAAATAAGATGGAAAAATTGTATTATGTTAGTTTAAATGACTGTAATGGTTCTGCAATAAATAAAAAATTTGTCGGAGGAATAGTTTATACTCTCGCAAAAACGGAAGAAATCGCTATTGGAAAAACACTAAAAAATATTAGTCATGATATGACAAGAGGGATGATTATGGGAGAGATTGAGGTAGGGGAAGTCATATTATTTGATGATGAGGTAGAGAAAAACATCCGAAAAGCGGTTGATTCTTTA
The DNA here is from genome assembly GCA_027341315.1 of archaeon. GTDB lineage: Archaea > Nanobdellota > Nanobdellia > Pacearchaeales > GW2011-AR1 > GW2011-AR1. The sequence continues at coordinate 6,815 of DAIENA010000024.1, forward strand.
TTCGGAAAGTCGAATTATTATTTTTACGGAATAACTTTTTTAAATAGCGAAAATTCTTCATCTATATCTGATGAATATAAAATCATTGTTTCAAATACCGTCGCGCAATCCGAAGAAGAAGCCTTGGGTAGATTGATTTTGCACTGTCCGGATCCGATAATGAAAAATCCTTCAGATATCGGTTTGACTTTATCAACACTTCATAAAGTTTCTTTAATTGATAAAATAAATCTTGGTCAAAAAGAAAGAAGTTTGCTTGTTAAAGAAATGCAGCGGTACTGGCTGCCCGAAAAAAATAAAAATGCCTGAAGTTTTAAAAATGTTTCTTAATAAGGTTTTATTAATAATTAATCTTTTAAATAATGAAGACAAATAATTTTATGCGGAAGTAGTTAAATGGTAGAATGCGACCTTGCCAAGGTTGTGACCCGGGTCCGATTCCCGGTTTCCGCATCGAACTAAACTAGCAAACTTTATAATTAACTTTTTATTGGTTAAATAATGGTAATCAGCGGACACGGGATGCATCACTTTGACATAAGAAAAAGGATTCACGAAAAACACGAAAAATTTCCGAGCCCCGACAAAAAAATAAGAATTCTCGATAACATCACTTACGTCGTCGGTATTCTTGGACCCGTCATGGTTTTGCCGCAGATTTTAAAGATATTTCTTTTGAAAGACGCAAAAAGTATTTCGTTCTTGACGGACATCACGCTGACGCTTTTTTCCTTCGTCTGGTTGGGATACGGAATTACTCACAAAGAAAAACCAATAATCATTTCAAACATTCTCTGGATTGTAACAGAAATGGTTCTCCTCGTCGGAATTATCCTTTACGGAAGCGGATTTTTTTAAATTATTCGAGTAAAAGTTTTTCAA
>DAIENA010000025.1 GCA_027341315.1 archaeon
TCTCACACATTTGTGATAAAACAATTTAATGTTTTCCATTTAAAAAATAAAGATGGAGAGTTTTTAAAATATTTGATTAAGAAAATTTCAGAATAAAAAATTAGACTAATCTATTTTAATTTTATGAGGGAAATTCTTAGCTAAAGTTTCAAGTCTTGAAGCTTCTTTCTTTGCATCTTTACTATCCTTATCATTTCCATTATAGATTACTAATATGTCTCTCTCAAAAATTTTTCCGACAACATATGGAGAGTTATAAGATGAAATTTGAATTACATGCCCATTAGACTGTTCACATATTTGAAATTTATTTTTTTCAAGTTCATTACAAAATTTGTCTACTGCCAAAAAAACTCTATAAGCATTTCCATGTTGTTCCATCTATTTTTTTCTAATATTTAATATTTAAATATTATTATCCTCTAAAATAATTATTCCAAAAATTCAATTCCCAATTCTTCTTCCATCTCACGGTGTCTTAAGGAATCGAAATCTTCGCCGTGACCCAAAACCTGAGAACTTTTTACGCCGGTTACGATTAACAAAACTCTGATAGATTTATCCATGTCCGGAGAAATTTTTGCGCCCCAAATCATTTTAGCGTCGGGGCTTAATTTTTCGCCGACTTCACGAATGATATCTTTGCATTCTTCAAGACTCATGTCCGGACCGCCGATAATGTTTACAAGCGCCCCTTTTGCGCCGGAAATGTCGACGTCAAGGAGAGGATTTTTAATTGCTTTTGTAACTGCATCAATCGCCCGTTTCTCGCTGTCGCTTTCTCCCATTCCTATTAATGAAACTCCTCCTTCAACCATCACTGCTCTTATGTCGGCAAAATCCAAATTTACAAGACCAGAAGTTGTGATTAACTCCGTCACGCCTTTTACCGCATTTGTTAAAATCTCGTCGGCAATTTTGAAAGCCGTGTGAAGAGGAAGTTCGGGCGCGAGTTCTAAAAGTTTATCGTTTGGAATTACAATTAAAGTGTCTGTTAAAGCTTCCATTCTCTCAAGACCGTAAACTGCGTTCTCGATTCTTTTTGCACCCTCAATTGTAAAAGGCATCGTCACGACGCCGATAGTTAACGCACCTAATTTTTTTGCAATCGAAGAAACGACCGGCGCTGCGCCTGTTCCCGTTCCACCGCCCATTCCGCAAGTGATAAAAATCATATCTGACCCGGTTAATCTTTTTTTTATTTCCGACTCTGATTCTTTTGCCGCCTCTTCACCAATTTTCGGATTGCTTCCAGCACCCAGCCCTTGAGTTAATTCTCTTCCGAGGAGAATTTTTTGATCAGCGTCGGTATAAAGCAAATCCTGCGCATCTGTGTTCATCGCGATTAACTCCCCGCCTTTAATTCCGATTTCTTTCATCCGGTTAAGGGAGTTTCCGCCTCCACCGCCGATTCCGATAACTTTTATTCTTGTCGATTGTTTCTTTATAATCTCTTCAAGTTCTTTATCGACCTCTCTTGCGTTAGAGTAACCAATACTCGTATCCATCGAAGAATAATTTTCTGCCATATTAAAAGAATAGAAAATCTCTTTATAAAAATTGTTGTGTTTCTTAAGTGTAGTTAATTATTTAAATTTTCAAAAGTTAAAAAAATTATGAAAAAGGAAGTAAAAAAAATTTGCATCATTTCTGGTCCTAATAAGGAAGTTGATTTAACAAGAGGGGAAACGGCAATAAATTATTCAACAAAAAATTCTTTAAATATTCCCTTTAAAATTCTCGGAGCAGGTCCAGATTTAGAAAAAATGAAAAAATTTTATGAACTATTAATTAATAAAAAAATTTCAGAAAAAGAATATTTCCCAAATACAAAAAATTTGGACCACCATTTCGATTTGTATAATTTACTCATGGGAACCCCCAACGAAATTGAAACTGTCACCAAACCAACAACCCTTGTAAAAGACATTTTTTATGGTTTTTCTTACGAAGAAGAAGGAATTTATGGGATTGTGACCGAACCATGGCATTATAAAAATTTTGAATTTGCTCAAAATAATCTAAAATACAAAGGAAGAATTCCAAGAAACCTTGAATTTTTTAATATTCCCTCAAAAGATATAAATTATTACAATTCAATTCAAAAAATTTTATCAGGACTAAAAACAAAATTTGAACTAGCAAAATTTTAAATTATTCTTCCTTATTAACCACATTCTCTTCAATCTCTTTAACTTCCAAATCTAATCCGAAAATTTCTTTGTATTTTTCTTTGAAAAGTTCGGCAAATTGTTTTAACCCTTTTGGAAGTTCAATAATTATTTTTTTGTCTTTAACAGCAAATTTAAAATCCTGTCTGAAAAAAAATTCATTCAAAGATTTTATTTTTTCATTTAAGTCTTCGACTTTTCTTAAGATTTTTATTTTATATTCGACGCTTTTTCCGGCAAGAGGATTGTTAAAATCTATAATCACCCGTCCGCTCGACACGGTCAAAATTCGCCCGAGCCGTCCGTCGAAATTAAAAACGCTTCCCGGAATCGGATTTAGATTGCTGTCTTTAAAATTTTTTAATGGAACCATTTGAATTTCTTTTGGGTCCCTTTTTCCAAATGCATCTTCCGGAGCGAGTGAAATATTATATTCTCCGATGTTTTTTCCGATTAAAAAATTGTCAACGCCCTTCACAAACATTCCTTCTCCAATGCAAAACACAAATGGTTTTGCATCAACTTCGTGATTGTGCCCCGCGTGAAGTTTTTCAAGTTCTTTTTTCACGTTTGAATCAAAGACGTCGCCGTCCTTAATTTTTCCAGTGAACTCGATTTCGATAAAATCTTTTTTGTTTAAACTCATTAAAGGAAAATAAAAGACGGGTTTATAAAATTTGTTGAATAGAAAAATCACACAAACTTTTATAAATGAAAATTTTTTAGTTTTGTTATGGTATTAAAAATTATTAACGCAACGGAAGCAAGAGTCGGAACGAATTTAATTCTTGAGGGTGAATATTTCACAGTTAAGAAAATGGACGTCTCGAAAACCGGAAAACACGGGCACGCGAAATGCCGAATCGAAGCCGAGAACATGGTCAGCGGTTCGAAAAAAGTTTTTGTTACACCGGGCCACGATCGGTTTGAAGTTCCGCTCGTAAACAAAAACAAGGGCCAGGTTTTGTCAATCACGGGCGACCACGCGAGCATAATGGATTTAGATTCTTTTGAAACAATCGAAGTTGCGGTTCCCTCAGAACTTAAAGACCAAATCGGAATAAACGACAACGTCGAATACTGGAGCGTTGAAGGAACTTTAATCTTGAAAAGAAAGTCTTAATTAAAAGAACGGTAAATTAAATTGCGACCAAATTATTCATGAAGTTATAATAAAACCTTCTAGAAAGTTTTAAAAACTAAATTCTTAATCTTAAACTATGGCAACAAAAATCAGGGAAGCACAGGACAGACTATTCAAAAATATGTTTGTATGTCAGCGATGCGAAGCTAAAATAAGGTCGGACCCTCAAAAAATTCTTAAAGGAAAAGTTAAATGCCGAAAATGCGGCCGGTCACAGTTCAGAGTTTTGAAGAGAAAATAGATAACCTAAAACAGCTAATTTTAAAAATAATAAAAAAGTTTTATCCCAATGGAGAAATTTAATCCCAAAAAGATATCTGCTTTAGAAATATTATCTCAAAATATTACGTTTGGAATTTCGTTTAAAATTATTTTTTCTAAAGGCTTCCTTGATGAAGTACTAGACCTTGTCGAAGATAAATATGCTACAAGAATTGAAAATAAAGAGGAAGATTCTGAGGGAAACAAAATATTTTACCAGATTTCTGACAAAGGGTTGGAGTATTTCAATGAAATTATGAATTTTGCAAAAAGCAAGTACTCGCCAGTTGAATAACCACCATTCTTATAAACTTGTTTTTCGAAATATGTTTAGGTGAAAAAATGAATGTAATGTTTTGGGATTTGACTCTTCTTGCTGTTTTTGTAGTTGCGTTTTCAGTTTTTTTGTTTGTAAAAAGAAAGAAAATAAAAAAAGAAGGACTTTTATTTCTGTATCACACAAAGTGGGGCGTAAAATTTATTGACCGATTCGGAAAGAAGCACAAAAAAACTCTTAAAGTTTTAAGTTACATTTCGGTTTTTGTAGGTTACATTTTGATGATTATAATGATTTATTTATTCGTCGAGATTTTGATTGTTTACATATTCCAGTCGAACGTAGTCCGGGCGCTAAAAATTCCGCCGATAACGCCGTTAATTCCTTATCTTCCTCAAATTTTTAATTTGAATTTTCTTCCTCCATTTTATTTTTCTTACTGGATAATAATTCTTGCAATTGTTGCAATAACCCACGAATTTTTTCACGGAATTTTTGCAAGAATTGCGAACGTAAAAACTAAGACGACCGGTTTTGGATTCTTTCCGTTTTTCTTTCCGGTTTTTCCCGCCGCTTTTGTTAGTATCGACGAAAAAAGCATGGAAAAAAAGAAAAATTTCGAACAGATGGCGATTCTCTCGGCCGGAACGTTTGCAAATATAATCACCGCGATATTAGGAATTATTTTGATGGCTCTTTTTTTCTCGGTCTCATTTTCTCCGTCGGGAGTTGTGTATAATGATTATGCCTACGGTTTTGTTAACGTGAGTTCAATAAATTCCGTAAACGGCGTTCAAGTGCAAAATATTTCATATGCTGTTTTAAGCAATTTAACAAAACCCGGAACTCAAAATAAAATTGTCGCCGGAAACGAAACATTTTATGGAATAAAAGGAATTTCGTCGACAGGGGAACTCGTACTTTATTACGATTCGCCGGCGATAGAAAATAATTTAACCGGTGCGATAACTAAAATCGGCGATGTAAAGATCACAAATCTGAACGAACTTTCTTCGGTTATTAATTCTTACTCTCCCGGAGAAAGTGTTAACGTATCGACGTACGACGGGACAAAAGAATCGGTAAAAGAAATTACTCTTGGAACTTCACCTGACAAAAAAGCGTGGATTGGAATCACTTTTGTTAATTCACAGGCATCAGGCGTCGGCGGAGTTATTTCAAATTTGATTAGTTCGTACAAAGACCCGCACGTTTATTACACTCAGAATTTTAAGGGGGCAGAATTTATATACAACTTTTTCTGGTGGCTTGTTTTAATTTCATTTAGCGTCGCAATTGTGAACATGCTTCCGGTCGGAATTTTCGACGGCGGACGATTCTTTTATCTGACAATTTTGTCTATTACAAAATCCAAGAAAGCCGCCGAAGTCGGATACAAGATCTCAACATATTTCTTTTTAATCTTACTTTTTGCATTAATGATTTTGTGGGCGAAAAGTTTTTTTTAATGTCACTTTAAAATTATTACAAGAGAAAAGTTTAAATAGTATTGAAGGATAAAATTGATATGGATGAAAGTGAATTGAATAAGAAAGATTACATCCCTTTTGTGGGATTATTTAAGTATGGAATTAGAAATTCAGAGATACTTGGGGAAGCAACTGACACTTTTTTTGATAACTTTAATTTAAAAAATGTTAAGGATTATATAAATACTAAACATATTCTCGAGAGAGCGGGGCTTTTAACATTATATAACGCAACTATTTTAGTTGGAACAATTGATGCAGTTAATTCTGGATTAAATTTTTTGGAGAAATTAATTAAATAGTTTGAGAGGATAAAATTGATATGGAAAAACATGGAAATGCTTATGTTGTTTGGGGAAAATCTGAAAGTTATGTTGCGAATTTAGAAAGCAGAGGATTTACTATTCTTGAAGAAAAAAATGCAAAGACTAAACTAATTTATGGAAATAATTTAGGTTTTGTTTTGGGCAATATATGGGGCAATGAAATCCTTGTATTATTTGACTACAAAGAAGACGCATCAAAAAACAAGGAATTAAGGAACAAAATTAATGAGTTAGAAGAAATAACTAGAAATTTTTAATTTCCAAAATTCTTTTAAACACTCTCTTTTTTCTTTTGATATGACAATTCAGAAATTATCAAAAGAAAAACAAGAACAATTAACGGCGCTCCAAAAAAAAATTTTGATTCGGCAAGGATATCGGCTCGTCGGAAATCATTCGGCCGTGAAAATTTGCGAGTGGACGAAAAAAAGTCTACGCGGCGACGGAAATTGTTATAAGTGCACTTTTTACGGAATTCGTTCACATCAGTGCCTTCAAATGACGACGTCGATGTTTTGCGCCTCGCGATGCAAATTTTGCTGGAGAGGACAAAAAGCCCCCGTCGGAAAAACGTGGTACGGTCCGATTGATTCGCCTGAACACATAATTAATCATTCAATTGAAGAGCACCTCAAACTTCTTGCCGGATTTGGAAGCAACAAAAAAATGAATGAGAAAAAAAAGGAAGAACATAAAGACATTCGCCACGTCGCGCTTTCTTTAACAGGTGAACCCATCACTTATCCTTTAATAAATGAAATTCTTCATGAATTTCATAAAAGAAGAATTTCAACGTTCTTAGTTACGAATGCACAATTTCCGGAGCAAATTGAAAAAATAAAAAACGTAACTCAATTGTATTTAAGTGTCGACGCTCCAACAAAAGAAAAATTAAAAACGATTGACCGGCCGCTTTTTGATGACTATTGGGAGCGAATGAATAAAAGTCTTGATATACTTTCGACCCGGCGGTACAGAACTTGCATAAGACTTACCATGTTAAAAAAAGAAAACATGGACTGCTTTGAAGAATATGCTAAACTTATTCGTCGAGGGGCACCGGATTTTGTAGAATTAAAATCGTATGTATGGGTTGGGGAAAGTCAGAAATATTACAAAGTTGAAAATATGCCGTATATGGAAGACATGAAAGAATTCACAAAAAAACTTCTTGAATTTCTGCCGGAGTACGAGTATCTTTCACGTCACGAGCCGTCACGGGCAATTCTTCTAGGGAAAAAAACTTTGAAGAAAAAACACTGGATAAATTTTCCGAAGTTTTTTGAACTTGTCAACTCCGGCGCCGATTACGTCGCACAAGACTATTCATCGACGACGATGGAGAGTAATAAATAATTATATTAAGAAATTGTAAAGAAGAGATAATAAAAAAATAATTATTGAGATTATTATAAGTGAAATAGTTGAAAATAAAACTAACATACCCGCGCTATAACTCTTTATTTTAATTAAGAGTTCTTTTGATAAAATAATTATAAAACCAGAAAATAACCCTGAAAAAGCCCCAATAATCATTGCTGAAAATATTTCATAAGTTATCATATTTTCTTTACAAATAAACAATTCCGTCTTTTGTGAGTGCGACGAAGCGGATTCCGACGGGAATGTTTATCAACGCCGAGACGAGTGCCATGTGTTCTTTTCCGTCGCCGGACGCAAGAGAAAGAGCAACTTCCATTCCGTCGAACTTTCCTTTTAACTTTTTGGAAAGTTCGTCTTTTAAATCGACTAATTTTTTGTCGAGGTCGACTTTGACGAAATCGAATTTTTTTTCATGAACGAAGTCTTTTGCAAAGTCGCTTCCGA
>DAIENA010000026.1 GCA_027341315.1 archaeon
ATGTAGTACACGGAATTCAGAATATAATTTTAATGGAAAAATTGGAAAAGATTCAGTTAGTTTTGAGGGTAGTGTTGATGTGTTTCGTTCCTCCATATATCAGAACAATTTAACTGTTACAAAACCCGATGGAACTGTTATTAAATATAGGGATTTCATAGGGGATGATCTAAAATTAGAAGAAGTTGATATCACAAAAAATGGAAAAACAACAGAATACTTTTCAAGTGATAAATTTCAAAAACCAATTGTAGATAGTGCTCAAGTTCAATTTAATGATTATCTTAAAAAAATCGGTGAAACAAAAACCAAGCAAGGTCTCGAAGACTTAAAATAATCACTTCCCATTTCTTATACTTCTCAAAGAATTCAAAATAACAGAGGCGTCGATTACTTCCTGCAGTATCGCACCGACGAGGGGGACGATAAAACCCGCCGCGGCAAAACCCATTCCTATAACACTTAAAGTTATTCCTGCAATCATACTTTGTTTTGCAATTTTAAGAGTTCTCTTTGAAATTTTTATTGAATCGTAAACCTGAGAAAAATTTCCCCCCAAAAAAACGATGTCCGCTGCTTCAGATGACGCGGTGTTTTCCTCGTGGCTGAAAACCATTCCGACGTCGGAGAGCGCAAGCGCCGGGGCGTCGTTTATTCCGTCGCCGACCATCGCAATAGTTTTACCTTTTTTCTTGAGATTTTTTATGCCATCCTGTTTATCTTTCGGGCTCATTTCGGAATTAATTTGAATTCCTTCGTCGAGGGATTCCTTTAATTTTTCCGCAACTTCTTTTTTGTCTCCGGTGAAAACGTGAACGTCCATTCCTTTTTTCTTTAGCTTTTCCAGAATTTCTTTTGCATTTTTTTTCAGAATATCTTCAAAAATTATTTCTGCAATAATTTTTCTTCCTTCAAGCAGGTGAAGATGGTTTACTGAAGACTCTTTTCCTTTGTTTATTGTAAATCTTTTTTTTCCGATTGTTCCGGAAATTCCTTTTCCGAGGTTTTCATGAACGTCTTCGGCGTATGTCAAAGGAATTTTTTCTTTTCTTGCTTCGTGAATTATGGAATGCGCGAAAGGGTGAAGCGAATTTCTTTCTATTGCTTCAGCAATTCTTAAAATATCTTTTCTACTGTACTTTTTATCTTTTATTTCTATTTCTTTAAGGATAGGTTTTCCGAGGGTGATTGTCCCGGTTTTGTCAAAAACGAGAGTGTCGACTTTAGAAACTGTTTCTATTGCTGAAAGGTTTTTCATTATAATTTTTTTCTTTGCCGACGAACTCATTCCGCCGATAAGTGCGACCGGCGCGGCGATTAAAAGTGGACAGGGTGTCGCGATAACTAAAACCGCCAGAACATAACTAAAATCCCTCCAGATTAAATATGCTAAAAAAGCCATGAACAATGCAAGGATAGTAAATCCGACGTTATATTTATGGGAAATTTTTATTAACGGAGATTTTTCTTCCTGCGCCTCTTCAACCATATTTATTATCTGTCTGTACGTCGAGTCTTTGTCTTCTTTTTCGACTTTGATTATAATTGAACTTCCAAGGTTTATTGTTCCGCTTCGGATTTTGTCCCCCTTGATTTTATCAACAAAATAAGATTCTCCTGTTAAAGAAGATTCGTCCAGTTGCGCGTAATCGGAAATTAATAATCCGTCGAGGGGGATAATTTCTCCTTTTCTAACTAAAATTTTCTCGCCTTTTTTAACGAGGGTTACTTTTTCGATTCTTGTTTTTGTCTTACTTTCCAAAACCAGGGCTTTATTTGGAATTCTGTTTGAAAGGGCTGTTAATGAACTTTTGGCTTTTTTCTGAGCGTATTTTTCAAGACCGTTTCCGCTCGAAATCATCAAAGCGATGACTCCTCCGACGAGATATTCTTTTGAAATTATCGCGACAAAAATCGCAAGAATGGCAATATAATCCAATGCAAACGTTTTATTTTTTATTGCGATAAAACTTTCAACCAAAATTTGAAATGCCCCTGGAATTATTCCAATTATAAAAAAAATTTGAGCCAAAGAATCTTTTTTGTAAAAAAATTCAAACACAAATCCCAAAATTAAAACAATAAGAATTAAAATAGGCACACCAAACATGCTGTACTTTGAAAAAATTCTGTTTAGTTTTCCCATAAGAGAGTAAAGAGAAACGAAGTTTAAAAAATTGTGGATTAATAAAAAATTTGCGATTTACATTTCACATGAAATTTTGATTTTTAAACCTTTTTGTCGAGGGCAAATTACAAAACATATTCTGTTAAACAGAAGAATTTATATACTAAAATGCTCTCTGAAAAATATAAAAAATGAGGTGCAAGCAAGGCTTGTAAAACCAAATTATGACAAAGGAGTTTGACGAAGTTCCGGGAATGGCTGAGGAAGATCCAGATTTTGATGCGTTCCTGGACGACCTTGACGATTAATTAACCGGAGAAACCTGTAAGGGAGATTTGGTTATTTTTTAGAGATAGTTCGCTCCCGTTTGTTTCAACGGACACATTTAATTCTTCAATTTTTATTTTTGAAACGAAAATATTTGTAAATTGTATGCTCAGTCTCTCGCCGATTCCTAGTGCTTCAAAATCTTTTTCTTTCAATAAATCGTTGTCACCATAGATTAAAATTTTTTCTCCGGTTGAATTAGAAAGTCCGATGTTTTCAATCGTTAAGTTAATGTTCAAGTATCTGCCTTCAATTGTTGCAGAGACGTTTCCGAGTTTCAAATCGGGGTACGACGGAAAAGAGTAAAGATTATTTATTTTGGACGGAATTTCATTTCCGATTGTTTGTGAACAGTCGCTAATCGGATACATAATGTTGTCCGGATTTTTTGAATGGTCAAATCCGAGAACATGAAGAAGTTCATGAATTTCTATGTTTGGCCTCTCGCATTTAGAACTTTTCAAAAGAAGAATTTTTCCCTGAAGAATTGTATAAAAATTATCCCCCGGTATGACTTTTGTCGGTCCGCCCTCACCGGCGACGAAGAATCCTTTTCCGGAGTCAGACGGAATAACTTCGTTGTCACAGCTGACCGTCACGTCCTCTCCCGAATCGACATTATAAAATTTTAATATTGTCAAATTTTGCAGGTAATTAAATGCATCAGTCATTTCATTTTTCTTTTCAAGAGAGCAATTGTTTTCAATCCGGTAGGATACGTTTGTCGTCGGAAACCTCATATTTTTATAAAACTGCATTTGTGTCGAAATGTTTCCAAGATTAAACTCGGGATTTGTGTCTGTTTTAAAGACCGTTTTTCCGAATGGAAAAATCCAGTATAAAACAAGCAAAGAAATTATAAACAATGCAAACAAACTCATTAAAAGTCCTTTAAGGTCCATTTAGTAAAAAGGAGAAATGAATTAATAAATCTTGCCGGTCATTCAACAATTTAATAAAGATTTTAAGCGTTAATTTATTATGGAAAATCCTAAAGAAACCGCATTTTTGAAAATAGATTTTAATCTAAAACCGCTGGATGAAATCAAAAAATTGATAAGTTTTCCCAATTCAGAAATTAAAAGACTGGCCGTTAAAGAAAAGCACGGTTTTTTTTACAAATTCACTTTCAGAAGTTTTTTTGAGTCTCTTGGAAAAAAAGAAAGTTTACTAAATGAAATTTATACTTTTAATTCAAGGCCAATTCCAGGAAACCTTTCAGAATACATTCTTCTCGAGGGGGATGAAAGTGAAGTTAAAATTCCGGATTTTAAAAACTCATATTTTTCTGCAAAGGAAGAGCTAAAGAAAAGAATTCAGGAAAAAACAAATGAACTTTCAAGAAATCTTTCAAGATTTCTCGAGCATGAAATTAAAACAATTGAAGAAAAATTCAACAATGAAACAAAAAGTTTTCGTAAGAGTCTGGACGAAATTTCGGAAAAGTTAATGGAGTTTGCAAGAAAAGGAGAAATTCAAAAAATAAATGAGCAAAAAAAACTTATTGATTCTATAAAAAAAGAGTCAAATTTTTCCGACTTGGAAAAAGATAAAGTCCGGGCAATTCAGCTTGAAAAGCAAAAACACATTTTGAATATAGAAAATCAATTTGAAAAGTTAACTGTAATTTATTATCCGATTTATATCTTTACCGTCGACGTTTCGTCGGGAGCGCTAAAAAAATCTTTCGTCTTCGAGTTTGACCCGGTTTCGCAGGACATAACCGGATTAATCTGTGAAAATTGCCAGAACAAGTCAAGAGAAATTTTTATGTGCAGCTCCGGCCACTCGGTTTGCAGAAAGTGTTTTGCAATTTGTGACTCATGCAGCAGAGGTTTTTGTAAAAAATGTGTAAAAAATGTCTGTGAAATTTGTTCAAAAAAAATATGCAAGGACTGCGCTATTCGTTGTTTTAGATGTTCAAGACTCGTATGTAAAAATCACACAAGAAAAGACAAAGTTTCCGGATATTCTTATTGCAACAATTGTCTTAAAAAATGTGAGCGATGCGGTGAATTAAAAGACCCGTATTCATTTAAGGTGAGCAAAAAAACGAACGCCGAGATATGTGAAGAATGTTTCCGACGTGAAATGCAGGGAAAAGTTTTAGAGGGGGTTTTTGAAAAATAAAGACTAATCCCCCATCTTCATCATTTTTTCATTAATAAAATAGGTTGACTTTTTTCCGGAATAAGTCAAATACAAATATTTTTTTGCCCGGCTGACGGCGACGTAAAAAATTCTTCTTTCTTCGTCTTCTTTATTGTAATCATAAAGTTTTATTCTTTCAAGGACCGGGTGTTCATTGTATCTCAATGGAAAATTTTTTGGAGTGCATCCGACGACAAAAACCATCTGCGCTTCAAGACCCTTTGCAGAGTGAATGGTCGAAAGTGTAACTTCTCCTTTTTTTTGAAGAGTTTCTTTGTCTTCTGTTTTTATAAAATATTTTATTCCCGACTTTTTTAAAACATTGGAGATTTCCTGAATTTGTTTATTGGTTCTTCCCAAAATAAAAATTTCTTCGCGCGGAATTTCACTTGAAATTATTTCATTTTTTATAAATTCAAATTCATTTTTTTCATTCTCAAAATTTTTTATTGAGACAAGATTTTCAAACTCAAAATTATGCTCCAGCCTAGGAAGATTCATTATTTTTATTGATTCATTCATAAATTCGATAATCTTTTTTGAGCTTCTATAATTTTTTTTAAGATAGATAATTTCGGATTCCGGATAAACTTTTTTGAATTCCATAAGATATTTTATTTCTGAACCTCTCCATCCGAATATGGACTGTCGCGGGTCGCCGACGCAGAATAAATTTTCCGGATTAAGAATTTTAATAAGTTCAATTTGACCAAAGTTAACATCCTGAAACTCGTCGACGAGAATATGGTCAAAATTAGGAATAAATTTTGGATAAACCTTAAAAAAATTCGTTGCATCTATTATCTGGTCGGCATAAGTTCTGAGCCCGAATGATAAAAAATATTTTTCTGTGAATTTTATAATCTTAAAAATCATTTCTGAAACTTCGTCGGCTTTTGAAAAATATTTTTCTTTGAATCTTTCAGCGGTAAGTCCTGAAATTTTTAGATTTTCAAAAATGTTAAAGCAGTCAGAGATAAAATCTTTCTGAAGTTCATATGTGCTTTTATTTGAAAATTCCGCGTCCTGGAAATATAATTTTATTGCCTGTTCCATTGTTATATTTATTTCTTCAAGCGCCCTCAAAACTGCAAGCATTTTATCCTGAAAATTTGCAATTCGTGTTTTCCTTCCGTAAATTTTTCCGCCATTTTTTAACAGGATTTTTTCAGCAAATGAGTTGAAGGTCTCGACGACGACTTCGACTCCTTTTTTCTTCAATCTTTTTTCAAGTTCTTCTTTAGCTTTTCTTGTGAATGTCACGGCAAAAATTTTTTTTCCGGAAACTCTTTTCATTTTCACAAGAAACTCAATTCTTTTTGTTAAGACAGCGGTCTTTCCGGTCCCAGCGCCGGCGACGCAAAGTATTTTTTTTGATGGAGAAACGACGGCCTTTTTTTGTTCGTTATTAAAACCTAAAAGAAATTCTTCAAGTTCCTTGAATGAGGTAAGATGTTCTTCACTTAATATGTTTTCTTCATTTTTTACGTCGCCCGACACGAGTCGATTCTTCCCGCTTTCTGAAATTCTCACAACCTTTGTTCCGTTATTAAAAACCGACGGCAAAATTTCGACAAAAGACTCCATTATCATTTCCTCAAGAATCTGGGCAATTCTTTCTTCTGAAATGTAATTTAAAATTCCAAAATTTTTAAATTTGTAAAGGGCATTTTTTTCAATGGAATTGTTTTCAGAATTTCCCTTAAGAAAATCAATTAACAGTTTTTTTCCGACGGGAAACGGAATTTCCGTAAGCCCCTCAAGAAAAAGAGTATAATCTTTTGATTCGTCTCTTTTATATTCCGGAATTTTTACCATAATTTTTCTAAAAAACCAGGCTTTAAATTATTAATGAATCAAACCAATCTATTTTTTTAAATCTCTCAAAAGTACGTAGACAAATGCAGGAAAGACAAGAGTTAATAAAAATCCCAACGGAAGCGTGAAAATCCGCGATAAACCGGTCACGATAAAAATTTGTGTATTAAAAAATTCTATTGCCTGAACGGGATTGAAAAGTAAATTCGGAGAAACCCCCCCTGACAAAATGTTCACGCAAAAGACGCCGACGAAATATCCAATAAGAGAATAAAAAATTTCCGACCTGGGAATTCTGTTAACTTCCGGCTTTACATAGGCTTTTCCTTTCTTTTTGTAAACTTTTTTCTTTCCTTTGTTTTTCATGTTCTGAAAAGTGACATGACGAGGAGGGAATAATGGTTTTTAATATTTCCCATCGGAAGCTTGGGAACGAAACTTTAATAAATACTTTTCAACTTAAGTAATTACAAGGGGGTGCGATTATGAAAAGCGTTTTAGATATTATTGCTTTGATTTTGGTCCTAATCGGAGGTCTTAACTGGGGACTCGTTGGAGCATTCAACTTCAACCTGGTTGACACGATTTTCGGTGCAGGAAGTGTAGTTTCCGCAATAGTATATATCTTAGTCGGAATCTCAGCAATATACGGAGCATTTGTTTTTTTTCAGGAATAAATTAGCTCCCTGATTTTTATTTTGTTTTTTTATTTTACTTGTCCATTTTGGAAATGGTTATTACACCATAAAAAAAATTATAAAGGGTGGCATCGGTTTTTTTTTATGAAAAAAATTTTGCCGCTTGCAATGATTCTTCTGACTGGAGTCGGAGCTAAGGATTTAAGGAGTCCCCGAAATGTTTATCCTGTATATTCTGAAAAAAAAGAGAATATAATTTTATCTAATCCCGTTTTTTCAGCAAAATATCTTTCAAAGTTTAATCTCTCTAAAAACATTTCATTATTGCCAGAAAAAGAATTATTTTTAGATATACCTCAAAAAACTTTGATAAACCTGGATAGCGATATATTAAATCTAAAAAGTGATTTAGTCAAGAGTA
>DAIENA010000027.1 GCA_027341315.1 archaeon
CGGGAGTTTGGGGAACAATCGGCTGGATAATTCTTGGAGTCGTCGTGGTTCTGGGAATTCTGTTTTTTGTATTCAGATTTTCAAGAACCCGAAGAGGAATGGTTAGATTAAGAAGATAATTCGAGAATTATTTTTTCTCGTCGACAATCCCGAAAGAACGACCACGGTAGTTGTCATCCCAGTTGCCATCGACGACCAACCAGTCGTTGTAGAGGTCCCCGTACAAAGCAGACATTCTTGTTTTCTTTTCGTTAATAGAAGAATCAAAACTCCAAAGGTAGGGGTTCAATCTGTATTTTGAAGCAACCTCTGCAATTTTTACTGCTCCTTCTTCTCCGTACCTTGCAACAATGTAAGGATTTTTTTCTAATTCCGAAGGTTTTTGATCTCCAATTTTATACCCAAATGGAACAAATTTTACATTAGAGTCGTTTTCATTTAATCTTTTTATTAAATAACTTTTATCCATCACTAATTTTCCATTTTCAATTGTTGGATTATATTCTAAGATAACTCCATTATTTACTTCTTCACTTGATTTTGGAAGATACAAGTTTCCTGTAAATTCCCAAAGCCAAGCATCTTTTAAGATTTTAATAATTTCAGATTCATATTCTCCTTTGGGGTTTTTCCAGGCATCATAAACCAGCGACGCTGTTTCTGGAGAACTTGGTCTCTTTAATCCTTCTTTATCAATTTGCTCTGCAACACTTCCATAAGTTCCTTTAAACGAAGGATACTGAAAAGTAAGACTTCCTCCTTTGTGAGGAATTCCAGCCAAATATGATTTTCCTACTTTTGCTTCCATACCCGTTTTAGAAATTAAAAGTTTATAAATCTTTCGATGTGTTACTTTTGGAAAATTACTACAACTCCCCTAAAAATTATTTCTTCTTTTTATTTCTCTTAGACTTTCCTTTTTTACCGTCGGAAAATTCTTTTTTTTCAGGGGACGCTTCACTTTGAGAAACCGCTTCTTTTAGTGTAAGAACTTTTTGAGATCCGGCTTTCGCCTGTCTTTCTAAATCAAACTGAAGGACTTTTACAAGTTCTTCGTATTTGTGAATTCGTCGTGTAATTTCAGTCAACATCTCGCTGAACTCGAAATTTTTAAAAACAAAATTTTCCGGTTCTATAATTTCAATATGTGAGGGCATATATTTAAACATCAATCCGGAAACAGTAATTGCGTCTTCGACCTCGACCTCGACCTCGGCAAATGAAGTAAACAAATCTTTTTGGTCCTTAACCAAATGAGGCTCATTGATTTTTTTTGAAATCAATTTAACGCCTTTTTCTTCAGAAATCTGCTTTGATAAGTCTTCAAGAGTTTCAATAAGAAAATTTTCTGGCCTTCCCATTACTTCAATAATCATTACCGCCAAAATCCTTTTGTCTTCATTTTTTGAACTCATTTTTCTTCTTCTTTGGTTTTAATAAATAAAGCGTGCCAAGTAAAACGCAAAATACAACTAAACTATATTTTGAGTAATCCGCACTTCCACTATTGTTTTCAGTGTTGGAGCTTTTTATATCTTTTGGGATTTGTCCGCTTAAATAAATCGGCGAGCTGTTTTCTTTTACCGGGTTAATATTGTCAACGGGAAAACTCGACGGGTCGTAAACTTGCGCCGGAGAATTTAATTTGGAATTTTGCAGAGTCGAACCGACAGGATTGTTTTGCGTAGAAGAATTTGAATTATTAACCGGAGTTTGAGAGTTAGTGTTGTCAACGCATGCAAGACCCTGAGATTTTATTCTGTCAAGCGTCGCAGAACCGATTCCCTTTACATTAATTAAATCATCGACGGAGTTAAAAGGCCGGGCGTCAATTATTGCCTGCGCTTTTGCTGGGCCGATTCCGCTTAAATTGTCAAGTTCATTAAGAGTTGCGGTGTTGATATTTATTTGTCCGTTGGAGCACGTTGCGTTGACGAATCCCAATAAAATTATAAAAATAAAAATTAATGCAGTTCTTTTCATGGGAAGTATAAAAATTTAAAACTTTTAAGTTTTATTGGTCTTCATTTCATATATCTTTCCTTAAAATCAACGTATTCAATTTCCATTTTTCTTCCATTATCTTTTTTTTGTGCAATCCAAATCTGTGAAAAAATATTTTTCTCCAGGTACCACCTGCATTTTTCTTTTTCTTCTTTTGAAAGAATCCCGTTAATTTTAACTTCAACGCCGATGACGCTGTACATTCCGTCGTGAACGTGAGATAAAGTTATAAAATCCGGAAAACCCGTCCCGAGTGTCATAACTTTTGAAAAGGGATTATATTTTCTTTTTGCGATAATTAATTTTCCCTTAATTAAATCAACGTTGTTCGTCCACTTGTCGACGACTCGCCCCTTTTCTTCGAGGTCCCGGCGAACCTTCAATTCAAATCTTGCTCCTCTTGCCCGGGACGTCCGGCCTTTTTTAATCTCTGATTTTTTTTTGGGTTGCGGAATCCCGTTTTCCCATGAGGTTTCATATTCCGAATTAATCGCCTTATTTATAATTTCAAGACCTTCTTTTTTCACCTTTCTCATAAAACAAATAGACCAACAAAGATTAAAAATTATTCCTTCGCGAGGAAATTATAAATTTTGAATTATATTTTGCAGAGTGCGACTGTAACATATATCAATAATCACAACTCAAAATTATTTTACAATTCCACTCTTTGTTTCATATATTTGGAGTATACTTTATTGATATATTGGATTAAATCTTTTTCTTCTTTTGGTACAAAAAATTTTATGTTTGTTTTAAGAAGATTTCCAGAGACTTCCTGGAAAAAAAGTTTATTCGAATAAAAAACATTTACGTCCGTCCCCGCGTTTTCAAAAAGGTCAAGCGGGTCGTCAAACTCATACCTCTTTACAAACGAGCCATTTCCTGATTTTTCCAGCTCTTCTTTAAAAAAATTAAATTCTTCTAATTTTGTGTTGCTGGATTTAAACCCAAGGCATTCAATTTTATCTAAAAGAATTTTTTCCATGTTAATAAAAATTAATTTAATTGCTTGTAAATTTGGTATTCCCTTTTTATCAAATCGTAAATTTTCTGGTTGTTTTTTCCCAAAATTTCAAAAGACATTTCATTTTCATACTGGTTTATATTTTGAGTTACTTTTGTCCCGAGAATTTCATAATTAAATTCTTTTCTTATTGCAAATATTAGTTTTTCTGATAGGGGAATTGTTTTATTACTAATAGAAATCCCATTATTCGGAATAAGAATTTTACTCCTGAATATTTCGCGTTCTTGAGAGTATTCAAGATATGTTTTGAACTTAATTTCCAGAGATCTTTTATTTTTTTCCATGGAAATATTAAAAAATCCTCTTTAAAAAGTGGATTACTTTTTCAAATATTTGTTCAATTATATACTTTTTAATATATATTTTAAAGAATATACTTTGCCGGGCTTTCAATTTTTTCTAAAAAGAGATGTTAAAAAGATTTTTTCTTTCTAAGCCCACTTTCATAACTTTTAGTTTCATAATTTTCATAAAACTTTTTTATAAATTTAATTCCCTCGAGATTTTCTTTACTAAATTTCATTATAATTTCAGTCTTTCCAGATTTTTCTGAAACCTGCTGAATCACCGGAGAATTATTTATCTCGAATATATTTACGTCATAACGGTTTAAGTGATACGGCGCATCGCTCGCAACGTATTTTGTTATAATCGAGCCGTTTTTAGATCGTCGCAGTTCCTGTTCAAAAAACAAAAATTCGTCGACGGGAAATTTATTTGAGTAAAACCTCAAGCTGATAAATTTGTCAGAAATGTGTTTTGTCATATTTTATAAAACATTAAATTTATTGTATGTTTAAAAATATAGTTGTGTTTGGTTAAATTATAAATCTCTTGCCTGAAGAGTTCTTCTTTTGTTTGCCCTGGCCCGTTCGATTCCGTCGGCAAGAAGTTTTTCAACTTTCCTTTCAAGTTCCGTCTCGACTTCTTCGGCAACCGACGTCACGTCCTCGTTTTCCTTCTGAAGTTCTTTTACGACTCTTTTTATGTTTGACTTTACAATTAAAACCATGAATAACCGAAGGCAGTAAGATTTATTAAATTTTTGGAACAGTTAACTCAGTCCAATTTCGTCTTTTATTTTTGCAATTCCCGCAATCGCGCACGAAAAAAATTCATCAAGTGTTAGGTCGGTTTTTTCAATTTCTTCAATTATGTCTCTTCGGCATCCCGCGGCAAAAGCTTTATCTTTAAATTTTTTCTTGAGCCCCTTTACTTCCATATCTGAAACTTTTCGCCCCCGCATTAGTGCGTAGGCATAAATTAAACCTGTCAGTGTTTCCGACGCTGCAAGGGCAAATTCAATTTTTTGCGTCCTCGATTCGTTTTTTAATTCCGGAAGTTCCGAAAATCCGTAGCCGTGTGAAAGAACAATTTGTATGAATTCGTCGTCGAAACCAGCTTTGTGTAAAATTTCGGGCGCCTTGGTCAGATGAGTCGCGACGTTGTTTTTAGTTATTGTCCAATCGACGTCGTGAAGAAGCCCAAGCATTCCGTAGTAATCCGGATCTTCTCCGAGTTTCACGGCGACTTCTCTCATGACTGATTCAGACATCAAATAGTGAATTAAATCAAACTCTTCGGGATTTTGAGATTTTAAAAGTTTGAGTGCTTCTTCTCTTAGAATTGGAAGTTCCATAAATTAAACAAAAAAATAGAGTTTAAATTATTTTATCTTTTGAAAATTATCGCACAGACTCATAAACGTCTTTTGCGCCGATTTTCCTGTAAACTATCTGCCAGAGTTGATTATGCCTTGCTTCAAAAGTTCCAACAAACATTAAAAGATAGTAGTCCCACATTCTTTTGAATTTTTCGCTGTAATTTTTTTTCAATTCCGACCAGGCCCGCTCAAAATTTTCGTGCCATGCTCTTAACGTTTTTGCGTAATATGGACCAAAACTATGGATGTCTTCTGTCATGAAAAGTTTCTCCGATGCTTTTGACAACTGCGCGATGCTCGGAAGTTTGCCGTCGGGAAAAATGTATTTGTCCACCCACGGGTCGCCCGGTCCGGTTGTCGATTCGTTGCTTCCAATTGTATGCAAAAGAAATATTCCGTTTTCTTTAAGGCACCTTTCAGCCACTTCCATAAATTTTCGGTAATTTTTGTGTCCGACGTGTTCAATCATTCCGACTGAAACTATTTTGTCAAACTTCCCTTCAAATGTCCTGTAATCTGCCACTTCAATTTTTACTGGGAGTCCTTTATTTATTTCCCGGGCAAATTTTGCCTGCTCTTCGGAGACCGTTAAGCCGATTCCTTTGATTCCGTAATTTTTCGCAGCGTATTTGAGAAGAGTTCCCCATCCGCATCCGATGTCGAGAAGAGTTTCCCCATCTTTTAATTTTAATTTTTTGCAGATTAAATCAATTTTGTTTTTCTGAGCCTCGTCGAGGGTTTTTGCGTCTTTCCAATAGGCGCAGCTGTATTGCATGCTTTTGCCGAGCATTTTTTGATAAAGTTCATTTCCAATGTCGTAATGCCATTTTCCTATTTTGTAAGCGTTTAGTTTCTGGAGGTTTAAAGTTTTAGATTTCAAATAAGGGATTATCAATTTTCTTATTCCTATTTTTTTGTCGTCAAGTCTGGCTTTAACGATTCTCCTTATCATTTCGGGCAAATCTTTTACGTCCCACCAGGCGTCCATGTACGATTCGCCCAGAGCAAGAGAACCGCCCGAGAGAACTCTTGAGTAAAATTTTTCATTGTGAATCTGCGGGTCCCACGGATTTTTTCCGTTAATAATTACATTTGTATTTTTTAAGATATTTTGAACCGCTGTTTTCGAATTCATAATAAATACCATATTATTCAATTTATATATTTGACGATACCTAAAAAGCGATTATAAAATTCAAAAGTCCGGCAAACGCAACCCAGATTAAATACGGAACTAAAAGGTAGGCAGAGGTTTTACTTATTTTTCCGGTGATTAGAATTATCGAAAAAATCGAAGCCCACAATAAAATTATTTCAAAAAACGAAAGCAGTGGAAGTTTCAACTGAAAGAAAAAAACGCTCCACAAAATATTCAAAAGAAAATTAATTCCATAAGCCCATGCAAGTTTGGGTTTTTCTTTCTTTTTTGAGTTTGTCCATGCAAAGTAAAGTGAAAGCGCAATCAGGAAAAACAAAATATTCCATACAATCGGGAAAACAAAGTTCGGCGGAGTTATCGCGGGCTTAATTGAATTGTACCACGAACCGCCCGTATTCGGAGAAGTGAATAAACTTCCGGCAAAAGCGACGGCAAAAGAGACGACGAGCGAAACGACGAAGACTTTCCATTTTATTTTCATAATTTAATCAAGAAAGCAGAACTTATAAAGTTTAATCTTGTTTTAGTTTAATGAATTGGATTTTATTTTTTCATCTTGCGGGAATTGTCATCGGACTTGGCGCCGTGACCGTAATCGACACGATGGGATTTTTCTCAAGAAATTCAAAAAAGAAAACCCAAGACACAATCGCCGCCCATCACACAACAAAACCTTTAATCTGGCTTGGAACTCTGATTATTTTAATTACGTGGATTTTGATTTTGTTTAATCAAGGTTTTAATTTAATTAATGAAATAAAAACAATTCTTCTTGGAATTATGATTTTGAACGGATGCTTTTTGTCGTTCGTGATTTCTCCGGCGCTTGACAAATTAATCGGAAAAAAAGTTTTGCTGCCCTTTGGAATTCAGGTTAAAATTGCTATTTCTTTAGTTATAAGTTTTATTTCTTGGTGGAGTTTTGTAATATTAACTGTTTTGAAATTTGGATGAATTATGGCGGGAGGGAATAAGTTTTTTGGGATTTTGGGAATAGGGAAAGTTTTTAAGTTTTAATTTACTTTTAAAAACATGGGACTGCAAACACTCGGTCTAGCATATATAAATCCAGATAAAATAATTCCTAATCCTGAAAA
>DAIENA010000028.1 GCA_027341315.1 archaeon
ATGAACTCTGTAAAAACCTTTTTCTTCAATTCCGTGCGCTCCGACTTCTTTTCTAAAACACGGTGAAACGCCGGTGATTTTGTAAGGCAGATTTTTTCCGTTTAAAGTTTTATTTGCAAACATTCCGATTAACGAGTGTTCTGAGGTTCCGATTAAATACAAGTCTTCTCCTTCGATTTTATACATCATATTATCCTTTTCTTCAAAACTCATCACGCCGTCGACGACTTCACTTCTTATCATGAACGGGGGAATTACAAATTCGAATCCGTTTTTAATCATGTAATCTTTTGCAAACGAAATCATCGCTGAGTGAAGTCTTGATAAATCGCCCTTTAAATAATAAAATCCGTTTCCGGAAGTTTTTCTCGCGGTGTCAAAATCGACTCCGTGAATTTTTTCCGCGAGTTCCGCGTGGTTAGATATTTCGTAAGACGAAATTTTCGGTTCTCCAAACTTCTCGACTTCGACGTTTTCAGTGCTGTCTTTTCCTATCGGAACTGAATCGTGGATTATATTCGGAATTCTTCTTAGTATTTCATTTATTTTAATTTCATATTTTCTTCTTTTTTCTTCCAGCTTTTCAATTTCTTCCGGAATTTCTTTTGCCTTAGTTTTTAATTTTTCCACTTCTTTTTTATTACCTTTTTTTATTTCTTCGGCGATGTTTTTAGAAAATTTGTTCCTCTCTGAACGAAGTGCATCTTCGTCATATTTTAATTTTCTCCATTTCTCATCAAGTTTTAAAATTTCGTCGACAAGTTCAACTTTTCCGGTCTGAAATTTCTTCCTTATATTTTCTTTAACTTTTTCCGGGTCTTCCCGTATTAAATTTATATCTATCATCAAGAATAAAGTAATTCATATTTTTTAAATATATTTGAAAATACAACAATCTTTATTAACAAATTTGGCCAGAAAAAGATATGGAAAACTTTGATTGGAAAAGAATAGAAATCATTTTTCCGGAGTTTATTGAAGAGAATTTTACTCTAGTAAACGATATAAAAAATAATTGTAGTAAGACGGGCTTTTATGTTTGGGATTACTGGGTTGGTCTTGAGCCCAACAAAAAATTTCCCCATTGGATTAAAAACAACAAGGAAGATTCAGAATTTAAGGACGCAGGAAATTTTGTAGAAAAAGTTTATAAAAAACTATTGGGAGAATTATCTGAAAGGATTAAGGAAGAACTTTTTGAACCGATTAAAATCCTCGATTCTTGGAAGGAACTAACAAATGATGTTTTACCCCCTATTTGTAAAGGGTACCTTAACAAGGTAATTTACTTCGGAGCTGAACATACTTCTTCTAATTTATTTTCAAAAGAATACGGAAAATTTTTTATTTACGACGATTCGAGGAGTTTTTCAGATTATGGAAAATCTTTGACAGATGTGTTACTAACCACTAAAAACGTTTCAATCAAGATTTTGAATGAAAGAGGAAAACTCTACCAAGAATTAGCTCAAACAGTTGTGCCCAAATCAGAACAGAAGAAAGGTGTTAAAAATTTGATAACCGGAAAGACTTTAACAGAATGTATTCAAAACGCAGATAAAATTTACAAACTTGCTCCGGAGTTGTCAACCTTAAAATATTAATTTTTAAGACAAAATTTAAAAGTGCTTCTTACCTTTTAAAAAAATGAATGAATCGTTTGTCGGAGTCGTTTCACAAGTTTCGGGTTTTTATTCCGGAATAATTCAGACTTTGCCGACGTGGTTGCAGAATTTTATTAATCTCTTCTTGTTGTCATTACTCATTATTGTTTATTCAGTTTTTATATGGAAGTTTTACCGGTGGATTTCAAAAAAAGATATTTTGGAGTTAAACCTTTCAAGATTTAATAAGTCGAAACATGAATTCGTCGCAAAGGTTTTCGGCGCGTTTATTTATTTTGTTGAATATCTGGTCATTCTTCCGTTCGTGGTTTTTCTTTGGTTCGGAATTTTTGTAATATTTCTGATGCTTTTAACGAAAGCTCTCAGCGTGCAGACAATACTCGTCGTCTGCGTAGTCATCGTCGCGGCGATAAGGATGACCGCGTACTATAAGGAGGATTTGTCAAGAGACCTCGCAAAATTAATTCCATTCAATCTTCTTGCTCTGGCAATTGCTCAGGGGCTTTTTGATTTTCCAAAAATAATTGACCAAATTTTAGTATTACCTTCGTTCTTTTCAGAAATATGGATTTATTTAATTTTTATAGTCGTTCTGGAATTTATTCTCAGATTCCTTGACATAATTTTTGAAGCTCTCGGGCTTTCGAGTGAAAGAGAAGTTAAGGAAGCTGATTAGTGTTCAAAATAGTAAAATTTTTATATGCCGATTTATATTGGTATATATGTGGGTTATAAAATTCAGACTTAATGGAGAAAATATTTTTTTTGGAAGTCTAGCTAAAAAATTTAATATAACTTTGGTGGGATATCCAGTTTCAAGATATGAAAAAAATAAGCAACTTTTTATTAACTTAGTGGGAAATATTGAAGGAGAAAATGCAGATAAATTTAAAATAATAAAATTTTTGAAAAAAAGTAAATATTTTTCAAAAATTGAATTTAATAATAATTTTTTTAATATTTTAATCAAAGAAGAAAAAAAGTTTTTGCCTTTTTATAACCCCTATTTTATCTATTTATCTCCTGTTAAAATTGACTCTTACGGAAATTATTTTTATCATCTTGGAAGTTGGCAAAAAGAAGAATTATCAAAACTTCTAGAAATTATTGAAAAAAGGTATAAATTTAAACTTTTTAGTTTTCACGAGGAGAAAATAAAAAATATTTCTATAATAGGGGTTGAGCCAAACTTGACAGATAAACAAAAACAAGCATACGAACTTGCAGTAAAAAGTGGCTATTATGAATATCCTAAAAAAATTGATATAAAAAAACTTGCAACTCTCTCTAAAATTTCATACTCCACTTTCCAGCAGCATTTGAAATATGCTGAGAAAAAAATAAGTGAATTTTTTGTCAGAAAGTGATACCGATTTAAATCGGTAAAACATATTAATTCTAAAATAAATTGGTATTTTCAATTAAATTCACGGAGGAAAAAAATGAACTTAATAAATAAAGTGAAAAAAGCATCAACCCCAATTTTAGCTGGAGCTTTAATTGTGGCGGGTTTTGCACTCGGGCTTAATGGAGATTATTACCATTATGCTAAAGTAAGAGAAGTTTTTCCAGAAGCAGAGATAAGTTATGTTTGGGGAGAGGTAACTAATTTAGAAGAGGCTACACCCCTACAAAAAGAAAAAATTGAAGATTCATGCAGAAATTCTAGATTAATGTACTCCCTTTCCCTTCCTATGATTGCAGGTGGAACACTTTTAGGAATCTTAGGAATGGGAAGTTACTTACAAAAGAAACCCATCAATTAATTTTTTAAAATTTCTTCCAATTTTTCTTTTTTGAAAATTACATAATTTCCTTTCAAGCCTTTTATTTTGTCTTTTCCCTTCTCATCTCCGACGGCAAGAACGTCTTCTTTGTTAATATTTACTGGAAGAAAAATACCGTTAGTTATTCTAAAGGTTTTTTCATATTTCGCAACGACAGTTTCAACCCGCAGATATTGATTATAATATACGACGTGATCTCCTATATCTAATTTTTCAACAGTTCTCATTTTAAGAAATTATTTTCCCCGACCCATTCCGGCTCGAACAGACGGACGAACCTTCGACGTCGGACTCTTATTTCGTAGACCTCTGGATCTTTTTCCTGCAGAGGTTATTCCTCTTTCGGGTCTGTTTTGATTTTGAGGTTTTGTTATCCAGTTTATTGTTTTATCATTTTTTATTTCTGCTCTTGAAGGGTCGACGCAGATTACTTCATAAAAATAATTCATTCCGTCTTTTCCAACCTGGTACGAATTCAAAACTTCAAGATTAGAAAATTTTTTAGAAACTCTTTCCTCTGCAATCCATTTATAACTCATTTTAAGATTCTTATTAATGTGCAATCTTTTACCTCTTCTTCCTTTATTTGGTCTTGGTCTTTTGTGACCTCCTCTTTGAACTCTTATTCTTATTACAACAAAACCTTTTTTGTCTTTGTATCCGAGACTTCTCGCCCTGTCAAGTCTAAGCGGTTTCTCGACTCGCGTAAAAACCTCGTCTTTTCTCCATTCAATCATTCGTTCACGAAGAACTTTCTCGTCGGGCTTTTTCCATGCCTGTTTTATGTAATAATACAATCCTTTTGCCATGGGGATTAGAGAAATAATTGGTTTAAAAATCTTTGGAAAAGAATTTTTAATCACATAAATTATTTTAAATTAATTAAT
The DNA here is from genome assembly GCA_027341315.1 of archaeon. Lineage (GTDB taxonomy): Archaea > Nanobdellota > Nanobdellia > Pacearchaeales > GW2011-AR1 > GW2011-AR1. The sequence continues at coordinate 4,300 of DAIENA010000028.1, forward strand.
AGTTTTTAATTTATGAAAAATTTCCATTTCATTCCTGTCGAGAATCTAAAAACATTGGATAAACTTATAAAATGGGTGCGGCCCCAGGGACTAGACTATCCGAATTGGGATATTTGGATTGACAAAACCTATTTTGAAATTTTAAATGGTTACAAACAAGCAATAATTTTGGAGGTTAATGGAAATGTAATGGGCGATGCGATTTCACAACCACACAAGGAAAATGGATTGTTATATGAATTTAAAAATTTAAGAGTTAATTCCGAACTCTGGGATTTTGGTTGCGGATATTTTCTTGCAAAACAGGTCGAGAAATATGCAAGGAAAAATTTTCACGGAATTATTTGTGATTTAAGGTCAAGTGAGAAAAACGTTTACAGTTTCTTATTAAGAATTGGATACGTCCCGCTCGGCGAAAGATTCCTTTACGACGAGTGCAATCCGGACACAATAATGATAAAAACCTTCGACAAAAAAACCGAAGCCGGAATCATTTACAAATCAAAAGAATTAATTTTGGGAAATTAACTTGGAATCAAATTAACAAATTTTATAAATGAAAATCTTCTACAAATTTCATATCAGATGATCCTGTAGCTCAGCCTGGCTAGAGCGCTGCTCTGATAAGGCAGAGGTCCGCGGTTCAAATCCGCGCAGGATCATTTTGTTTAAGATAAATTTTTATAGTTTTCATACAATCAGGTTAAGTGGTAAAGATAATTTTAAAACTTGACAAGCTAACTTCTTTGTTAGTTTCTTATCACATTCTTAGTGCTCCATCCGAGTTAAGTAAAAAATATAACCCTGAAATTTTCAAAAATTTGAAGATTTCTCCTAAAGAAAAGAGATTATATAAAAAATGGTTATCTACTAAGATTTCTTTAGAAAAAAGCGATTCATTCAAGCAGTACTTATTTATCCCCCTGGCTAAAAATCTTAATTTTTGCTTTTCAAAACTTGAAATTGAAAATAAAGGATTAGTAAAATCAATAAAAGATTTTCAAAAACCTTTTTTTAAATATTTAAAAATAGTAGGAACGAAAATAAATTCTTCTATTTCTGCTAGGAATAAAGAATCTCAACGAATTATAAATAAAGTTTATAATTATGCATTTAAATTTTCAGGGGTCAAAATTGAAATTCCTAAACTTATTGAAGTTAGGATTATTGAAGGGATTTCCCCCATGTCGGTTGGAACTTCTGTAACTAATGGAGTGGGTTATGTTGCTATGCAAGTCTCAAATCTATTGTCTGAAGGCGATTCATATTTATTATCTTTAATTCATGAGACTGTTGCTCATAAAATTGCAAGACCCTCAAGAGATCATTTTGGAAAAATTTTTGGAAGATATATTTATGATCTTGAAGAAGGATTTGCCAAATTATTCTCAAGAAAAATTGCGGAAGAGATTTTGAATCGTGAAGTTTATTATCCTGCTGGAAAAGGTGTTCAAGAGATTTCGTATAAAATTTTTGAAAAAAATTGGAAACTCTTGAACGGAAAAAACTTCGATTCTTGGTTTGGAAAATGTTTATCTGAAATCAAAATCAAAATTTAATTAACAGCATCCATTTCAAGAGTTAAAATTCCTTTGACTAAAGAATATTTTTTAAGAGGAAGGTTAATCGGAATTCTTTTTATGTATCCGGTTTTTTCGCCGAGTGCTTTAACTTCAAGACTGTTTTCCAATTTTATTATTGAGATATCTTTAATCGATTTAACGCCCGGAATTTCGACTTCGTATTCAATCTTATCCTCGACTCTTTTTAATTTTGATTTTGGTTCTTTCTTTTTTATTTTTTTCCACTTAACAAGGTTTTCATCCGAAAATTCTATCGGGAGAAATTTCACATTCGGGTCTTTTTTTGGTTTTCTTTGAACTTCAGGAACTAATTCTCTGCCGTTAACCATAAGTCTTATTTTTCCGTTCGGCATTTTTGTTTCGTTCTGAATTCCGTTCATTTCTTTTTCCAGCATTTTAAATGTGCTTGAAATCATTTTATTAATTATTCTGTCTCCAAAACTTTCGGCGAGTTTCGGACTTTCCGAAAATCCGGAATCATTTCTTCCGAGAAGCCCGCCTTTATCCAAAAAATCTTTGAGCTGGGTTCCGCAATTAGAACAAAAGTTGTCTCTACTTCTAACTTTCTCTCCACAGACAT
>DAIENA010000029.1 GCA_027341315.1 archaeon
GGTGATCCGCCTGCCGCGTATAGGTATACTGAAGCAAAAATGGAGAAAGTTGCTGAAGAACTTTTAGAAGATATTGATAAAGAAACCGTTGAATTTATCCCCAATTTTGATAATTCATTGAAGGAGCCGATTTTACTTCCGGGTAAACTTCCGGCTTTAATTCTTAACGGTGCAACAGGAATTGCCGTCGGTATGGCGACAAACATTCCTCCGCACAATTTGAGGGAAGTTTCCGACGCTATTGCAAACTATATTGACAATCCAAATATTACCTTAAAAGAAATTCTCCAGATTATCACCGGACCGGATTTCCCGACGGGAGGATTAATTCAGGGGGACATGAATGAACTTTATGAAACTGGAAGAGGAAAAATTATTGTAAGAGGCAGAGTTGAAGAGGAAGAAAAGAAAGGAAAACAAATTTTAATTATTACTGAAATTCCATACATGGTTAACAAATCAACTTTAATTACTCAAATTGCAGAACTTGTAAGAGATAAAAAAATAAAAGACGTTTCAGATTTAAGAGACGAATCCAACAAGGGAAAAATAAGAATTGTAATTGAATTAAAAAAGGGAGTCAATTCAAAATTTGTTATTAATGCACTTTACAAATACACGCGGCTCCAGGATTCATTTAATGTGAACTTTCTTGCCCTCGAAAAAGGCAAACCAAAAATTTTCGGAATTTTTGACGTCTTAAGAAATTACGTCGAATACAGAAAAGAAATTATAACTAAAAGAACGAAGTTCGAATTAAAAAAGTCCGAGGCAAGACAGGAAATCGTCGAGGGTTTGATAAAAGCGCTTGCCCACATCGACCAGGTTATAAAAATAATTCGTTTCGGAAAAAATCCGTCCCAGGAATTAACAGAAAAGTTCAAGTTCACGGAAAACCAGGTTAAAGCAATTCTTGAAACAAAGTTAAGGCAGTTGACCTCGCTTGAAGAAAATAAATTAAAAGACGAGGAAAAAGAACTTGAGAAAAAAATAAAGGATTACAAAAAGATTTTGTCTGATACGCATGAAGTTTTAAAAATAATTAAAAAAGAAGTTTTGGAGTTGAAGGAAAAATATGGAGACCCAAGAAGGACGCAGGTTTTCAAGAGAAGTTTTAATGAAATTTCCGAGAAAGATTTAGTTCAGGAAAAAGAAGTTGTGGTTTCAATTACCGACAAAGGTTATGTTAAAAGAATGGACCTTCAGACTTACAAGGAGCAAAAGCGCGGAGGAAGGGGAGTTATAGGAAACAGTTTAACAACGGGCGACTTTTCAAAACAATTGCTGACTTGTTCGACGCACGACTACTTGATGTTTTTCACGTCGAGAGGAAGAGTTCTGTGGTTGAAAACTTACGACGTTCCAGAGGCCGAGAGGTACGGAAAGGGAAAAGCTCTGATAAACCTCTTGGGACTAAAAGAAGAAAACGTCACTAAAGTAATTTCAGTTAAAAAGTTTGAAGACTTTTTGATGATGGCGACAAAAAAAGGGGTTGTGAAAAAAATATCCCTGAATTATTTTTCAAATCCAAGAGCTTCAGGGGTAAAAGCAATCAACCTTCCCGTCGACAATTCGGACGATTTAATCGGCGTTGAAGTGGTAAAAGACACTCAGGAGATAAGTCTTGCAACGAAACTCGGAAAAGCGATACGTTTCAATTCAAAAGAAGTTCGTCCGATGGGCCGTTCAAGTTACGGCGTCACAGGAATAAAGCTTTCTTCGGGCGACAGCGTCGTTTCACTCGAAGTTTTGGAGACCGAAGCGATATTTACAATCACTAAAAAAGGATACGGAAAAAGAACGGCGGTCGAGGATTACAGAAAAACAGCGAGGGCGGGTAAAGGTGTAATCAATCTTAAGATAAGCGACAAAACCGGCGAAGTCGTGAATGCGATTTCGGTTAACGACGACGACTCAATTATTATAACGACGGCAAAAGGCCAGGTCATAAGAACGAGTCTGAAAAACATTCGTGTAATGGGACGTGCGGCGCAGGGAGTCCGGGTCGTGAAGCTTCAGTCGGACGACTACGTGACAGACGTCGTTAAAGTTCACGATGAAGAATAGATTGCAATAATCTTTTTATATTTCAATAATTCTCTAAATCTATGTGCGGGCTGAAAAATTATAATCTTGAAGAAGAAATAGAGAATGTAATAAAACTTAAAGACCTTTATATCCGGGCAAGAGAAAGTTTACCCGCTCTTATTATGGCAAGTCCTCTTAAAAGTGAAGAGATACAAAAATTAGATTCTCTTTTAGAAAAGTCAATCAAAGTTTGTGATAAAACTTTGTATTCCAAAGATTTATGTGAAGGTTTGTTTATTGATTTTAGATTTTCAATGGATATTATCTCAAGAGAGTTATTAAAATTTGAGAAAAAAATTTTTTCTGATGAAGAGGATTGGGATATTGGGACCAAGTTTTATGGAGACCCTTCGAGAAACTGATATTTATTATTATTTATTAAACAAAATCATTAAAAACCTTGAACCCTCAAATTATTTATTGGGTCTGTAGTATACTGGTATTATGTCGGCCTCCAGAGCCGAAGAAGGGGGTTCGATTCCCTCCAGGCCCATTTTTTATTTTATGAAATAAGTTTAAGGGAGAAGAAAAAGAGATGATTCTAAATGACTCTTACTTTGAGGAGTTAAGTAATAAGTTAATTAAAATACAAGGATTTTTGAATAAGGTCTCAATTAAAAGAAAATTACTTCAAAAAGACTATCTTAAAAAGAAATAATTAAAAAGTTTAGGAGATTGTTTTCAGAATGGAAAAGAAAACGAGAAGAGTAATCTGTTGGATAATTTTATTGGTTATTCTGGTTATAGAGGAGATGCTGAATCTGGGGGGAGTAGCGATGGTATTAACGATTCTTATAGCACTTATGATTGGCTGGGCAATAAAAAAAGGACAAAAGAAGAGTAAAACCAAAGATAAAAAACAGACATTCAAGAAATGGAGGGGAAAACCCCTTTATCGTAAAGGAGGAAGAGCTTACTGGAAGGGTATCCCTGTAGATGATGATGAATTTGAAAGTGTAAGACAAAATCCTGCAGAATTAAGACAATATAATTTTTGGGTTAAAAAATTAAATAAAAGAAAAAAATTTTAAATATTACACCCAAATTGAAGTATTTTGTCATTTTATAATTATTACAAAATACAAAGATTTATATATAATTCATTTCTCAATCTCGAATGGAAGATTACCAAAAAACTGAAAAAGAAATAGAAAACTCTCTTGCAAATCAAAACGTAAAGTATTCTCTCTTGGGAGGTTTCTCAAGCTTAATAAAATATGGTGCTTTGATGGAAGGAATTTATGAGGTTACAAAAAACAGCCCTAACTTTGACAAAGTAATAATAATGGGATTTTCTTATGCAATTATTTCATTTTCTCAGAATATGTTAGATGGGGCGAGATTGAGGCGAACCATCATTGATTATATAAAGTCTAGAGAAAATAACCTAGAGAAAATAATCGAAGATAAGAAAAATATTAAAGAAAAGAATTAAGCGAATTAATTATTATTTTAATTAATTTCTTATTTCTTAAATCTCCCCCAACCCCTTCTTCAATCTTTCAATAACTTTCACAGATAAACTCTTAACAGACTTCTCCAAATTATTTTTATCCAGACCCATTTCGTCAATCATACGACGGGCTTCGTTTTTCGTTTTCCCGTAATGTTGAAGAGTTTTTATTATCGCGTTTTTCGTCTTCGATTCTTTTTCGAGAATCGACTGCAAAACGAGTTCGATTTCGGTCGGTTTTTTTCTTTTCATATGAATCAAAAACGAGTCGACTCTCGGGGCCGGTTCGAATTCGTCCTTTGAAATTTTTTCAACAAATTTAATTTCAAAATATAAATTTGAAATTATTCCGATTTTTGTTTCTTTTTCTTTCAGGAGTTTTGCGAATTTTTCGCCGACAATTAAAGTCAGTTCTTTTACGCCGTCTTTAATTGCCTTCATTATAACCGGTTCGGAAAGAGAATATGGAATATTCGAAACGATTTTGTTGCTTCCCGCCCACGACTCCAAAAGAGCGTTTTTGAAAAGAAATTTTACATTTTTTAATTTTAAATTTTCTAAAATTTCTTTAAGTCCGGCGTCCGTTTCGTACGACGTGACAGACTTAACCAACGGCGAAATTAATCGTGTCAGCCGTCCGTCGCCTGCGCCGATTTCGACGACGTCGTCGGTTTTTTTCAGACGCGCGACGACGATTTCTTTTTCTAAAATCTTTTTGTTTTTCAAAAAATGCTGTTGTTTTTCTGCGATGGGTTTCATATAGAAACTATTATAAATGGGTTTTATTAAATTTTTTGATGGATACTTTAATTTACAGACCAGGAAATCCGTCAAATTTAGGAAGCATTGTTAGAACTAGTTATGTTCTTGGAATGAAAAGAATTTTTGTTTACGATGATTTTTCAATTTTGGAGAATAAGGATTTATTTGATAGAGTAAAAGAAGTTTGCAGAAGAGGTAGAGAGAAAAGTCTGGAAATCATTAAAATTGATGATGCATTTGGTTTTATAGATGGGTATAAAAGCAAATATGCTACCGTAATAAGTCCAAGAAGTAAAAAATTAGGAATTGAAGGAAAACAAGGAATGTTCTTTTCATCGGATCCTTTAATTATTTTTGGAAATGAATCTGAGGGCGTACCAAGAAAAATTAGTAGGAGATCGGGTGTGGAAAGGTTTGTTATTCCAGTGATAAATAGTGATGAATGTTTTAGTCTTTCAGAAGCATATGCTATTGTGTTATATGAATATTTCAGACAGACAAATAGTTTACCTAAAATTAAAAGTCATAAACCTTAACTTTTTATATCTCGTTATATTTATCAAAACATGACAAAAGTTTTACTTGATACGAGTTTTATACTGACGGCAATAAGAAACAAACTTGATTTTCCTGAAGAATTAATTTTGAAAGGGCACTCCATTTTTATTCCAAAAGAAGTTTTGTCTGAAATTGAAAGAATAAAAAATTCGACAAAGTCGCTCAAAGTGAGAAGCGAAGCCGAGCTGGCTTTGAAAATGATTCACTCAGAAGCGCATAAAGAAATCAGCTGTCCGGGAAAGTACGTCGACTCCGGAATAAAAAATTTTCTTAAAGACAACCCCGACTTTGTCCTGGCAACCGTCGACGCGAAACTCAAGCGCTCAGTTAAAAACAGAAAAATAATTATACGAAACAAAAAAAAACTTGAGTTGCAGTGATTAGTTCGGCCTTTGGTTTTCAATTTTTTTATCCAATGATTCTATAAAATTTGTCAGTGTTTTTCCCGCCTCTTTTGTTTTCCCATCAAGGTAAAGTTTTTCGGCAAATTTTATTTCAGGACAGTTTTTTCTAATATTTAATTCTTTTAAAATTGCACAACAAATGTAATACTCGTAATCCAGCATCTTTAAATTTTTGTATTCAACATAACCTTTAATAATTAAATTATTATAGAGCCCTTCTATTTGATTATATAAATTCTCTAAATCCATTTCGTAAACCATCTTTCTTTCAGGAATTTAAGTATTATATCTTTTTCGTCCGAATTTTTTTTAAGAAAACTTTAAAAACCAATTTTTCTAACTAATCTTGTTAAAATGTTTTACTTAGCTGAAGTTGAAGATTATGTAAGAGTTGACCCTCGTTTGTTCGGTCTTCCTACTTCGGAATCTGTCAGAGAACAGCTCGACGTCACTTATGAAGATCATTACGAAAAAGAACTCGGAAAAGTTGTTTCTGTCGTCGAGGTATTGGACGTCGGGAAGGGCGTGATTATTCCCGGGGACGGCGCTGCATATTATAAATGTGTCTTTAAACTTTTAGTCTGGAAGCCGGAACTTCAGGAGTTGGTTTACGGAAAAGTTGCAGAGATAACAAATTTCGGCGCGTTTATAGAAATGGGCGTTATGAAAGGGATGATTCACATTTCACAGACGATGGACGACTACGTCAGCTTCAGCGATTCGGGTTCGCTCTCAGGAAAGTCGAGCGCAAGAGTTTTGAAGGCGGGCGATTTGTGCGTCGCTAAAATTGTCGCAATCTCGCACAAAGGCGAC
>DAIENA010000002.1:0-12290 GCA_027341315.1 archaeon
TCGTTTTCTTTATAACTTCCTCTTCTTTTCTAAAGTCATTTAAGAATCCGTGGGTTAATCCCAAAAAAATAAAGGAAAAATTATTCCCCATTTTACATCCAATATTTTATACTTGTTCCCGTGTTATAGGTTTTGTCCTCAATCAAGGTCAATCCTTCATAAGACTTGGATGGTTTATTCAATTTGTCAGGCTTATATTCTTTCTCACCTGCTTTTGGTTTATTTGCTTCCGATTCAAGAGCAATTTTTTCTAAAGGTTCCATTTTGTTCTCCCATTTAATCAAAATAATTACGTGAGGGTCATATTTAAGGATTTTGTTTTTTCAAAAATTCATAAAATATATGCTCTCTTTTAATAAATTTAGTTTAAAAAATTAATTTTCATAAATATTTTTTCTGTGTCCAATATTTAGCACGAGAACAACCAGTTCACTATTTTTTATCATGTAGATTATTCTGTATTTGTCGCATCGCAGTCTCCAAAGTCCGGATAAATTTCCAGATAATGGTTTTCCCAGTTCGGGATTTGAGCCTAGTTCATTAATCTTTTTCCCTAATCTTTCCTGTATTGGGCGATCCAATTTTCTGAAAAAGTTTGCAGCTTTTTTGTCGAATATAATTTCATACATTTAATTTCAACTCTTTTTTTAAATCATCAAACTTTATCCCTTTTGCACCTTTCTCGAATCTTTCTAAAGCTTCTGTTATTTCTCTCATTGTCTTGGAATCTGAAAGGACTTCAATTGTATCAACAAGGCTCTCTCTATCAAAATTTCTTGGTGAAGATAAATTAACCAATCTAAATAGAAGTTCGTTGTATGTTTCTCTTCTGTGTATTTTTAGAGAATCTAATTTCTTTTTTAAAATTTCATCCACCTGAATTGTTGTTACCATATTCTCTTATAGTAGACTATAGTTTATAAATTTTATGTGATTGTTGGAGTTCTCTCCAGTCAATTTCAAAATCCACAAATTATATAACTTTAGAAATTCTTTAATTTCCATTAAATCCAAAAGTTTATAAATAACTATGTGGTAGTAACAATATGAGAAAAATAGGCCGAACTTTGAGAAATTATATTGCCCCGGCAATAATTGGATTAGCGGCGCTTTTGCCCTCGAAACTTAATGCCCAGTCTAAAGATTTATTAAAAAGTATTCCGGTTTATGGCCCGTCTCCAGCGACGACGATTTCTGTTCCGGTAAAAGACGGTCCAACGCCTTTAGAAGTTATTGGGAACCCTTTTAGTCAACCTAATATTCAAGATTACCTTGGAAGAAGGCATCTTGACTGGTACGGTTCGGGCGATGTAAATAACGACGAAAAAATTGACAGTCTGGACGTTGCCGCAATTGACACCGCGAAAAACGATCGGGCGGATATAGACGGTGATGGAATTCCCGGAACACAGAATGATAAACAAATATTACTCAATTATTTGAGCGGAAAAATTTCTCATTTACCTGGACAGTGGAATGAACTCACGACGAGAGACGAACGAGTTTCGTGGTTGGAGAAGATGATAAAAATTGATGATTTGGATACTAAAGTTCTTAATCTGAGACAAAATTATGGATGGGTCTGTGGGGATGTGACAACACAGGAACAAATCAACTTTTATGGAATTTCAAACATAGATGAATTTATAAAAAATCATAAAACAGCAGGAGGAACTGATTATTTTAAAGAACATAATGCAAGGTTTAATATCCCTGTTTATCAAATTGGTACAATAAGTGATTTAAATGATGCACATGCAATTAATGGAGTTCTTGTAGGAAATGATCCTTTAAATTTTAACGACCGGTATAAATGGAGTGATTATTTTGGAGTTGATAAACTAAATGTAAAACCTGGAGATTCTGAGATGAAGGATGGTCCGGTTTCAATTAATTTAGAAGCCTATGTACAAAATCCTGTTTTACAACAAAAAGAATTCGCTTTTATCACTGATCTTGTTAAATTTAATTTAACAAATAATGTTCCAGTTTTAGAGAAATATTCAGGATACTTAACTCTCAACAACCCAAACGTAATAAAAGTTCACGTCGGGAATTTGGAAAAAATCGTCGTCGATAGCGGGAAGTTTCCGGACGGAACGGTTTTGACGCCGGAGTTTTTGGCGTCGCATGGTTACAAGGCGATTCCGGACACGTCGTCGGAAAACGCTTACGGGCTTAAAACTAATTTGAGTTACTTAGATTCGGACACAACAAAACTTGCTCCTTCGGGATTGGGTGGAAGTCATTACCAGTTCTTGAGAAAGTTTTTCTCATGGATTTACTCGGGGGGCGTTACGAAAAAAGATTCAACGACACAAATAATTGAAGTTGACAAATTAACAGATGTTGAAGTTTCAGGAATTCAAATTCCTAAAGAGTTCAAACTTTACCAGAATTATCCAAATCCTTACAACCCGTCGACGAATATTAAATATGAAACAAGCAAATTCGGAGACGTCACGCTTGAGGTTTATAATTTATTAGGGGAAAAAATTGAATCAAGAGTTCAAAGAGCAGTTGGCCCCGGAGTTCATGAATTCAAAAATATTGACATGTCAAAGTATTCATCCGGAATGTATTTGTTTAGAGTTTCCGACGGGAAAAATTCGAAAGCAATTAAAGGGCTTTTAGTAAAATAATTTTAATTTTCAAAAATCTTTATAAATCCGTTTCCCTTGGTGTATGCAATGGAAAAAGGGGATATTGCTAAAGTATTTTTGTTGGGAATTTTGGTTTTATTTTTTACTTTTTTAGTTTCGGCTTCTTATGGTTTTTCAAATTATTCAATTAATTCAAATTATTCTCAGGGGTCAACTATTTCCGGGTTTGTGAATCTTTCTTTTCAGGGTGAACCTGTAAGTTCACTATTTTATGACAATATGGGAAACAACGCAACCCTTGGAGATTTGTTAAATTATTCTCAAGGTTATTCTTACAACTGCACTCCTGTAAATTGTCTTCCTTATTACGCGGAATCAAACCCGTCGACGTCAAAGTATTTTAGCCTTGGAGTCGGACAGGAAAAAACTCTTGGTTTTATTATAAAAGGAAATCTTGAAACTGTAAATTCGGTTTCGTTTTTTGTATCAAGCGACGCCTCGCCTTCCCCTTACAATCAAATAAAAATCGACTTTCTCGACGACGGTGTAATTGACGCAGGGAATACGAAATCGATGGACAATTCAATCGGAACTCCGCCGACGAATTTGAATTTTGGATGTTACAATTCTTCTGAAAGTGCGAGTGAAACTTCAGTTGGAACGGTTCCCTTTTGTCAGAGAATTTCCCTGAAAGAATCTCCAGGACTTTTAATCGGCGGATGGTTCAAGAAAATTTCGGACGGCGCAAATTCTTTATGGGCGAATTTGTATAACAAGAACGCGATTTCGGTTGGTGCGTGTAAAATTTTAAATTCATCTATTTCGTCTTCGGGAGGATACTCTTTTTGCAGTGTTAATGTGTCTGTTCCTCAAAACGACGACTATTATCTTTGTGTTTTTTCTGAAGGGGGAAATGCAAGCTACAAAACTTTAGGGTACACCTCGGCGAATCCGTCGAACAACTGCGGCTTTCTAGGCGACCTTTTTCAAAATGAAACCGCGTCTTATGATATAGGAGTTTCTCCGCTGAATTTTTCCACCCCCGGAACTTTGAATATTTCAGAAACTCTTCCTGGAAACGTCAGGCTCTCAAGAATGGTTGAATATTATGTTCGTTCAAATTATCCTGACGGATGCACCAACGGCTGTAAAATTCCAATCACAATTATGTCGTCGGCAAATCAAAATATTAATATTAGCAATCTTTCTGTAAGTTATAATTTAGTTTCTCTTCCGGGAATTCAGACTTCTTCACTTTATGATTTTAGTAAAAAGGTTCCGACGGTGGATTCTAAAACACAGCCCCTTTATCTTGACGGATTTTTTAAATTACCGACGTTAATCGGAAATCAACTTTACACTCTTAAGTTTAATGGAAATACTTTATTTAGTAAAACAATTTCTATTGAGCGATTTCCGATGGTTCTTTTTCCGTCGAGTTATGCGGTAGGTTTTCCGATTCCTTTTTTATTGAGAGCAGTTTCAAATGGGACGGTTTCTTCAGTGGATTGGAATTTTGGAGACAACACCACCCAAACAACTTATTCACTTAATGCGGTACATTCGTATTCCACGACGGGAAATTACACCGTCACAGCTTCTGTTTATTTAGATGGATCTAAATTTTCAAAAAGTTTTAATGTTGAAATTCTTCCAGTTCAAGGGTTTATAGATCAGGAAATTTCAAATAAGGAAAGTTCTTTAGCCTCGGCAAAGAGCCAGATTTCTTTAATGGACGCTTTTGACGGGGGGGAAGTTTCGAGAGTTCTCGGAATTAATAATTTAACAACTTCACTCTCGCAAATAAAAACTTCAAAATTATATGCTTCTTCCGACGCTGATTACCAGAAATTGTTCCAAAATCTTTTAAGCCTTCAAATTCCAATTTCTATTTTACAGGCAAAATCGGGGAAGGTCTCTTTTATTCAGAGTAGCGACGCTGTCGATTTGTCCGCCTTAGGAAGCGTGACCGGATTAAATTATTCATCAGAAAGCTCTGCTTATATTTCATACTGGGATTATCAAAATATTAATTCCAAACTTTCATCAAATAGAATTTCAATTCAGATGGAAGACTCAAACATCCCCTTGAATGTTTATGATTTATCTCTTTCTCCAAAGAACATGATTAATCAGTCTTATTATGTAATTTTTACAAATCCTAATGCGTTGCATTTCGAAGATGGTTCCGGAGTAAAATCTGCGGGAGACATTTCTTATTTTGAACTTGGAACAGATTCAAAAGACATTCGTTTTTCGACGGATTTAGAATTTAGTTCCGGGTTGCCATTTTTTATTTCTCCCAAAGAAGTTTCGGTTCTTCCGTCGTCGGTTCCTGAGGCAAATAGCGCGAAGTGGATATGGCCTCTTGGAATTTTAGGGGTTTTTTTAATTGGCCTTCTTGTTTACTTAGTTATGAACAGGTGGTATAAATTGAAATATGAAAAGTATCTTTTCCCTGACAGAAATCAGTTATACAATGCAATTGTTTACATTTCTAATTCAGTTAAAAACGGAGTTGAAGAAGGGGAAATAAAAAAGAGTTTGACCGATGTTGGATGGAAAGGCGAGCAAGTTGTCTATTTAATGAGAAAATATGCCGGCAAAAGAACAGGAATGTTTGATTTGTTCGGGCTGTTTAAATCAAGAGAAGCACCAAAGTCAAGTACTCCTCCGAAACCTGGAAAAAATATAAACTATCGGGAAAATGTTCGAACTCCGTCGACAAAAATGGTTTCAAGTGAAATTCCGGGATTTATTAAATTTATTTCTATTCTAATGTATATTGAGGCAGGAGTTCTTTTTGTTCTTTCAATTTTAATTTTCTTTGGAGGAAGTTTAATACTCTTTTTTCTTGGACTTCAGAATTTAAGCTCTTATATTATCCTTATGGGGCTTTTTTTCATCCTTTTAGGGGGAATTTCCATTCTTGTAGGGGTTGGTTTGTGGAAAAAGAAAAATTGGGCGAGATTTGTTGCGGCATTCTTTTATTTTATAGGAATTGTATTGGGAGTAATTCTAGTTATTAATGGAAATTTATCCGGATTTTTCTCCGTTGTGATAAATGGATTTTTTACATTTTATTTAATATTCAACAAGGGGGTTAGAGAGGTGTTTTTGTAAATACAAAATTTAATAAACAAAAAAAATAAACAAATAATATGGCAATAAAAATTATGAAGAATTTTTTCAGGAGAATTTTTTCAGGTCTTTTCAAAGACAAGAAAGATATAAAACTTGGATTTTATGGTCCGCCGAATGCAGGAAAGACCAGCCTTGCTAACAGAATATGTAAAGACTTTACAGGAGAAGAGATTGGTTCAGTTTCTAAAGTTCCGCATGAAACGAGAAACGTCCAGTTCAAGGAGAAAGTTGAAATTTCTTACAAAGGAAAGTCTATGACTTTCAAAATGATTGACACGCCCGGAATTACCACTAAAATTGATTATGAAGATTTTTTAAAATATAAGTTAAACAAGAAAGAAGCAAAGACAAGAGCAAAAGAAGCAACGCAGGGAATAATCGAAAGTATAAAATGGCTTGACGATATGGATGTTGTTGTTGTCGTTCTCGACGCTACGGAGAACCCTTTCAATCAGGTGAATATTACGATAATCGGAAATCTCGTCGCGAGAAAAATTCCCGTTTTAATCGTCGCAAACAAGTCAGACCTTAGAAAAGCAAACGTAAAAAAAATTGAAGAGGCCTTCCCGGAGTATCCTGTTATCGGAATGAGCGCCAAATATGGTAAAAATCTTGAGGAGTTTTATGAAGAAATTTTTAAAATTTCAAAACATAAAAATTGAAAATGAAAAAGGAAACTATTAAAGTAGTAGGGAAAGCCCAAATTACATTTGGAATTTTAATTTTTTTGGTTTGTGTGGGGGGAATATTTGTTTCTAATAGTTATACCTCTTCGGAATTAAATAAAAATTATAATCGATTTAATACAACTTTACAGGATAATTTTAACTCGAATCCTTCGAATGAAACAATCTTTTTATCCCTCTCTAATTCTGCATCTCAATACTTTGAAATTGATCAGGAAATAAGAGATAGTGATTTAATATTATCTCGTGAGTGTGGACTTGGGATAATCCTTTCCTTGATAATTATTGGACAGGGGTTTTCAAATTTGTATAAAGGAGAAAAAAAGTAACATGTCAAAATCGAAAAATTTAAAAAATAAAAAGATAAAAGGGTTTTCAATCAGGTTCATGCCGTATTCAGAAATAAGAAATCTCGGAAGTACGGAGCGAATAAAAAAAATTCTTGACATTGTTTTTCAGAATTATATTTTAATTCTTCAGGGAAGGCTTAGGTCCGAAGAAGAAACGAGGTTAATCGAAGACACGATGGCGATGATAGATCATGTTAAAGATTTTAGAGGAATAGAACTTGCGGTTATAAGTTCTGAGGAGCATTATAGCGCAGTTGAAAAAATAAAAAACAGAATTGTTATGAGTCTTTCCGGAGGAGACCTTGGAGCAGTTACGATAATCGGCCCGGCGTCAATAGTAAAGGAAATAAAAAGAGACCCTAAAAAAATTGAATTGATGATTAATCAATAAGATGGAAAAGAACAGTTTCTTTAAACCTACTTGGAATAAAGGGATTTTCTTCATTGCTTTAATGCTCTCAACATTTTTTATTCCGAAGGTAATTCAAATTTGTTCTAATGGAGTTAATGGAGTTGCCTGTGGGGAGATTAAAACTTTTGGATTTGGTTATCCTATGTTTTATGGAATTTTTTACTCAGGAAATGCGGGAACGTTGATGTTTAATCCAATCACTTTTGTTGTTAATTTAGTTGTCTTTTATTTAGTTTCATGTGGTTTAATTTTTTTGTTTGGGAAAATTTTTAAGAAAAAATAGTTTCATCATCCTAAAAATTTATTAATGCTTATATCTTTCCTTTTTTATGCCACACCAATGTGTTAGATGTTCCAGAATTATTCCCGCGTCGAGCCGGGAGCTTCTTGACGGATGTTCATCGTGCGGCGGACGATTCTTTTTTTATGTTAGAGACGAACAGATTGAAAAACTTAAAAATAAAGTGATTGAAATTCCGGAGGAAGACAAGGAAAAAATAGAAACGGATGTTCGTGAAATTGCCGGAATAAATGAAGACGATATGCCGGTAATTTTGGATTTTGAATCCGTTCGCGTCACCGGCGACGGGAAATTCGAACTTGACCTCGTTAATTTATTCAATAAGAAAAAACCCCTCGTTTACAAACTTGAAGAAGGAAAATATTTGATTGATATTGCCAGAACACTTCAGAATTATTCAGATGAATCTAAGGGGAAACACAAGTAAATAAAATTAAAAAGCTACGTTTCCAGTTATTTTTATGGCTCAAAAGATTGATAATATTTTAGCACAAGTTTTAAGAGAGATTAATCCTTCGGATGAGGAATTAAAATTTATAGGCAGGTCATTAAATCATTTTCTTTCTGGATTGAAAAAAAGAATAAGTAAATTGAAAATTGACGTCGACGTTTTTGTCGGGGGAAGTTATTCAAAAAAAACCTTAACAAAAGGGGATTTTTATGATGTTGATTTATTTTTGAGGTTTGGAAAAAAATATTCGCAAGTAGATTATTCAAAGATTTCAAAAAAGATTTTTCGTTTTACAAAGAATATTTCGGTTGTTCATGGTTCAAGAGATTACTTTAGAATAAAAATCTCGCCTTCTGTTTTTTTTGAAGTTGTTCCTGTGAAAAAAATAAAAAAACCTTCTGAAGCGGTGAATATAACTGATTTAAGTTACCTTCACGTGAATTACATTAACAAAAAAATAAAAAATAAAAAAATTCTCGACGACATAAAACTGGCAAAAATGTTTTGCAAGGCTGCCGGGGTTTATGGAGCTGAATCTTATATTAGGGGATTTAGTGGGTATTCTCTTGAGCTTTTAATTTATCACTTTAAAAATTTTAAAAAGTTTTTGACAGAATTGTCAAAAAAAAGAAATCAAAAATTGGTTATTGATATTGAAAGCCTTTACAAAAAAGGAAATGTGCTAATGGACATGAATGGTTCTAAACTTGACTCTCCTGTTGTTTTAGTCGATCCGACGTACAAATCACGGAACGTTCTTGCCGCTCTTTCGTATGAAACCTTCGAAAAATTCCAGGAAAGTGCGCGGGTCTTTTTGAAAAAACCATCCAAAGAGTTTTTTTTGTCAAAAAAAATAAACTTTTTAGCAGTTGAAAATTCCGCGAAAAAAAAAGGATTTGAATTTATTAAAATTAAGTTAAAAACAAAAAAACAGGAAGGAGACATCGCCGGGACTAAACTTTTGAAATTTTTCAATCATCTTCATAAAGAATTTGAAAAATACTTTGAAATTAAGGATAAAAATTTTGAATACTTTTCAGGAAAATCCGGCGAAGGATATTTTGTTTTGAAGCGGCGCCCGGAAATTGAGTTTGACGGACCGTCGGCTTCGGACGAAAAAAATGTTTTTGCATTCAAAAAAGAACATCCAAAAACATTTTTGAAAAAAGGCCGGGTTTTTGCCGTCGAGAAAATTCGTTTTTCGCCGTCGGAGTTTTTATCATTGTGGATTGTTAAGAATAAGAAAAAAATTAGAGAGATGAGTATTAATGGAATTAGATTTAGTTAAATAACTTCAAGTTCAATAGGTCCATTTTCATTTCTTTTTTTTATTTCCTCAATTCCTTTAAACATCCACTCAAGAGTTTCCATTCTTGGAGATTCGTAAGAATCCACCCCTTCTCTAAAAATTTTGTACAATTCTTTTATTGGAGCAAGATAAAGTTGGTTTATTTCTTTTCTATTATCTCCAAATTTTTTTTCGAGGATATTTGCCATCTTCAAATAACGATCACTGAAATTTGCAACTGAAACAATCTTATAGTCTTTTTTTAAAATTTTTAGGTTGATTAAAGTTGCGTCGCCCTCAATAAGATTAGAAATTAAACTTCTTTCCTGGATGTAGTTTATACGATCCCCAGGCGATTTAAATAACAGGTATTTTAATCCCTTTCTACTAAGATAGAGTTCAATAATTTCTTTTTTAAATCTTGGAAATAGATTTTTATAATTTGAAAACTGTGCATTGTGGGCTAATTCATGAATTATTATTTTTTCTAGTTCCCATTTTTCATTACATTCCATTTTCTCACTTATGAAAATTTTGTTCTCTAATGGATCATATTGACCAACAACTCCTGTGTTCTTAACTATACCATTGACTGACTGAACGATCCCTTCCTCTAGATTGCATTTTAATTCACTGACTTCCTCAACTTTTGAGGCAAGGTCTTTTACAAGATTCTCTAATTCTTCTTTGGGAATTTTATCTATAGAAATCATTTTACTCCCTCACTGCAATTTCAAAAAGGTTAGCGAAAGCTTCTGAAAAGAATTCGGAACTTAACCATATGGCTTGGTCGTCTTTATCGGATTCTTTTTTTAGATAGAACAAAACTTCTTTTCGGTCAATGATAAAGAATTTAGCGTCGACTTCAACGGGTTTTATATTAATTTTTAAATTTTCAGAAAGTTTTTTTATCATTTCCGGATTTCCGGATAACGCAACTTTCACTTTTACATTTCTTTTCTTAAGAGTGTTGAATGTATCCAGAAATAATTTTTCTTTTAATTTCATTTCTTTGAAGTTGGTGCAGATAATGACTTCATCTTTTGCAGAATCAAATATTTCTTTTAAATGATTTGAAATTGTACTTCTTCCTTTTATCGCAGCTGAGATGTCCTGTCTTTTTACGGGGTTTATTCCGACGTTGTAAAGTTCTTCAAGCTGATTAAATTCAGTTGTTTCTTTAATGTTCATCAAACTTTTGAATCTTTCCTCAGCTTCGGCTCTTACATTATTTTTTAATTTTTCAAGAATTATTCTTGGTTTTACACCGAGATATTTTACAGGTTTTCCGAGTTTGATTATTGCAAAGCCTTTTTTTTCCAATGACTCCAAAACGTCGTACGTACGCGACCTTGGGACGCCCGAAATCGACGCGATTTCGCCCGCCGACGCTGAACCTTTTCCTAAAAGTGCGAGCCAGACTTTCGTCTCGTAAATGTTAAGTTCAAAATAATCTTTTATTTTCGCAACTAAGTCACTTTTAACGAGCATTTTTTACAAAACCCCCCATGCAATATCTTCTAATTTACTTTCCGGAAAAATTTCTTCGGAATAAATGATTATCCCCTTAGTATTTAAATCAAAAACCCTTCCAGAATAATTATACTCAAATCCTTCGGAAATTTTCTCTTCTTTTTTTATCCCCCCATAATCCACATAAAAATATTCGCTGGGTTGATTTTTTTGAAATCGTTCTTTTATTCTTATTATGTCTCCTTCATGGAACTTTTGGGGTGAAAACATAAAGGTTTTTGAATATTCTCTTACTCTTGAAAGAGGTTCTAAACCTTTTTTGGGAATGTCTTGGTTTTTTGGAAAATTGTTTTTTATCCATTTTTGGTTTCCATCTATGCTAAGAGGTCCTTCATAACTTCCGTTTTTTTCTTTTACTTCATAAATCTTATTTGTCATTTTAATTTAATCTCCTACTTATGTCTTTATTTATTGAATCAAAATTTATTCGAACTAATTTCCCGTATAATTCTTTGTCTGTTTTAAAGTTAATTTCTATATTCCATTCGACGGGCTTTGAAGACATTTCATGGTAAAAACTTATAAGATTTTCTTCAATTTTTTTTGTGCATAAAAGACCTGACTTTCTTGCCTCATAAAGTTTAAAGCAAAGATTGTGAAATTTTGATAAATCTTCTTGTGTGAGATAATTTTCATTTGTCATTTTATTTTAATTCCTCAAGTTTAATTTCCAATTCTTTTTCTAATTTTGATTTAAGATTATTTATATCTTGAATTCCTTTTCCTATAATCCCTGCTTTGTTAATTGTGGTGTAAACTTCTTCTACCTTGCAAGATGCCGGAATAAAGAATGTTCCGTTAAAATCATATACTGCAGTGTCCGGAGTGATCTCCACCCTTTCTTTTTCATAATCATTTTTTATTTTCAATAGGAGCCATCCAAATTCTGTTTCATTATATTCTCTTCCGTTTTTTTCTTTTACTTCATAAATCTTGTTTGTCATGCACTGCCAAGTGATAACACATTTATAAATCTTTCGATTATGTTGTTTTTGTATAGGGGTGACAAGTGAGAAAAATTTCCCGAGGTTCGTTTCGACGTTCGATTGTTAATTTTTGAATTTAGGATTACCCTCTAAACTTGAGATAAATCTCAAGACCCACCATAAATTTGTCGGAATTTCCCAAAATTTAGCTAAATTCAAAACTTTATTAATGCGAGGGAAATATTTCTAAATAATAAATAACCAATTAACAAGTAAGACCAAGAAAATTCCGCCCGTGATAAACGGCATTGCAGGATACATCGTTTTTTTCCTGCCGAAGACGAGAAGTCCGACGAGCGCAATTGACGCTCCGCCGACGGTAATTAATGCGGGAATCAAGCCCCAGGTTTCAAGGACGACCCCCGCCGAAAGTATCGAGTACGCAATGTCGCCTCCGCCAAGAATTGCAAGATTCACCTTTAATTTTGACTTTTTGAATTCCTTTTCAAGTTTTTCTTTGGACTTAAATTTTGTTTTGAGGAGGTTTATTTTTTCTTTTACTTTTTTTGAAGCGTACGGGATGAATAATCCCCCAA